>JBCCOF010000085.1:0-13106 GCA_039025455.1 Pseudomonadota bacterium
GAGGGGGTTGGGGGTGGTTGCGAGCGCAAGCGAGCCTGACGGCTCGCCCCCACCCCTTAATCCCCTCCCCCGAGGGGAGGGGAGAAAAAATAAAATCAACCATCCCGACCTCCGATAACGGCTGAGCCGCTGGCAAGACGAGTGTGGGAAGGAACTGAGCGGCCCGTAAGGGCGGCGGTCCTGAGGCCGTAATCAACCATATAACGCCTCCTTGAAAGGCTCCATGCCGATCCGGCGATAGGTGTCGAGGAAACGCTCGCCCTCTTCGCG
This sequence comes from Pseudomonadota bacterium, assembly GCA_039025455.1. GTDB lineage: Bacteria > Pseudomonadota > Alphaproteobacteria > Sphingomonadales > Sphingomonadaceae > Erythrobacter. Next base: position 271 of record JBCCOF010000085.1, read on the forward strand.
GCTGGCGAGATAGACGTCGGTGACGGTTTCGACCGCCTTCACAACGCCGTCTTCATCAAAGCCACGACCGGTGATCTTGGCGAGGCTCACGTCCTCGGCTTCGCTTCCGCCGAGCGACAGCTGATAATTCTCGACGCCTTTCTTATCGACGCCCAGTATGCCGATATGTCCGGCATGATGATGCCCGCAGGCGTTGATACAGCCGGAGATTTTCAGCTTGAGCTGACCCAGCTCTTCGGTGCGCTTCTTCTCCGCAAAACTCTTGGCGATCCGCTGTGCCACGGTGATCGAGCGGGCGTTGGCGAGCGCGCAGTAATCGAGACCGGGGCACGCGATAATGTCCTCGATCGTGTCGAGATTGGGCGAGCCGAGATCGGCGGCGTCCAATTGCGTCCACAACGCGTGCAGATCGGCGATCTTCACATGCGGCAAGACGATGTTCTGGGTGTGCATCACGCGCAGTTCGTCAAAGCTGTATTGCTTGGCGAGCTTTGCCATCAGCCTGATCTGATCACCCGTCGCATCGCCCGGAATGCCGCCAACCGGCTTGAGCGAAATCACCGCCGAGACATAGCTATCATGCTTGTGGCGCACCGTGTTGCGGTCGACCCACAGGGCGAAATCGGGGTCCGAGCGGTCGACGGTTTTGGGACCATCCTCGAACGGTGGATCGGCAAAGAACGGCTTGATCCGCTCCAGTTCCTCGCGTGGTGGCTCGATGCCTTGATCCAGTAGGTGTGCGAATTCTTCCTCGACCTGACGGGTGTATTCTTCCTTGCCCAATTCGTGGACGAGGATCTTGATGCGCGCCTTGTACTTGTTGTCGCGCCGGCCATAGCGGTTGTAGACTCGCAGGCAGGCTTCGGCATAGGTAACCAGCTGATCGAGCGGGACAAAATCGCGGATCATCGGCGCGATCATGGGTGTGCGCCCCATGCCGCCGCCGACAAAGAACCGCGCGCCAATCTCGCCTGAATCATTCTTGACGATCTGGATGCCAATATCGTGCAGCCGTAGAGCGGCGCGGTCCTTCTCCGACGCGATCACAGCGATTTTGAACTTGCGCGGCAGATAGGTGAATTCAGGGTGAAAGCTCGACCATTGGCGCAGAAGCTCTGCATAGGGGCGTGGATCGACAAGCTCGTCAAATGTAGCGCCCGCGAAGTGGTCGCTCGAGATGTTGCGGATGCAGTTTCCGCTGGTCTGGATCGCGTGCATCTCAACCTTGGACAGGTCTTCGAGAATGTCGGCGGCGTCCTCCAGCTTGATCCAGTTGTACTGGATGTTCTGGCGCGTGGTGAAGTGGCCATATCCGCGATCATATTTGTCCGCGATGTCGCCCAAGGCGGTCATTTGGACCGAATTGAGCGTGCCATAGGGGATCGCGACGCGGAGCATATAAGCGTGCAATTGCAGATAGAGCCCGTTCATCAGCCGCAGCGGCTTGAACTGGTCCTCGGTCAGCTTGCCTTCGAGGCGCCGATTTGCCTGATCGCGAAACTCCGCAACGCGGGCATCGACCATCGCTTGGTCATAGTGGTCATATTTATACATGTCAGATTACCCAGTCGATGGCTGAGGGGTCTTTGGGTTTCAGCGTGAGGTCAAGGCGCACGGTGGGCCCGAGCGCGCGCACGCGGTCTTTGATATGGGCAGGGCGCACACCGTCTTCGGTGCGTTCGGCGAGCAGCGAATAGGGGACATTGACGCGGCGAGCGGCCTCTTCGCGGGCGATGATCTCCTCGGCCTCTTCTCCGGCATCAACTGCATCGTTGACGTGCAGCGACCAGCCTTCACCGTCCCACCAGATCACTTCGCCGGTTTTCAAGTCGTTTCCGGTGAGGATCTTCATTGCGCTGCCTCCAGCGCCATTTGCGTCAGGCGAATGTCATCGCGCGCGGTCACATCGCCGATCACGATCAGCGCAGGGCTCTTGATCGCCTCTTGCAACACAAGGTCGGGCAGTCCGGCGAGTAATCCGCGCACAACGCGCATTTCCGGCCGCGCGGCGTTCTCGATCACAGCCAAAGGCACATCGGGAGCGAGGCCATCCGCCATCAGCTTTTCGGCGATTTGCGGCGCGGTTTTGACGCCCATATAGATCACCAGCGTGCGGCCCTTTCCTGCAAGGCCCGACCAGTCCTGATCAGAAAGCCCTTTGCATTGGCCTGCGACGAAGCTGACAATGCTCGCTGCATCTCGGTGGGTGAGGGCGATTTGCGTGGCGGCAGCGGCACCGTTGGCGGCGCTGATCCCCGGAACGATCTCAACCGGAACACCGGCGGCGCGGGCCAGTTCAGCCTCTTCCCCGCCGCGCCCGAAGATAAGCGGATCGCCGCCTTTCAAGCGCACGACATCGCGGCCCTTTAAAGCTTCGCGCACCAGCAACTCGTTGATCTCATCCTGCGGCAGAGTGTGCCGCGCGCGCTTTTTGGCGACCGAGATGAACTCGCAAGTATCGGGCGCAAGGCCAAGGATATCGCGCGAAACCAGCCCGTCATGCACGATCAGCTGTGCATTCTCGATCAAGCGCGCCGCGCGCAGGGTCAAAAGGTCTGGGTCACCCGGGCCTGCACCGACCAGATAGATTGTGCCTGTGTTTGTCATGCCGCCCATTTGGTCCGGCCAGCATGGATGCGCCAGCGAGAATGGATTGGGGCGGGCTAAGGAAAGCTATTGTGGGCCTTTGGTAACCTCGGCGGGAACCGGTTCAGGCGGCGCAGTAATTGTCGCGAAATTTCTCAAGCGTGGCAATCAGTTCATCGCCCTTCGCGCGCGTTTCCCAGGTCGAGATAATCTCCAGCCCCGGACGCACATCAGAAGCATCGAGGCCGAATTTGTCAAAAGGCCACGGATATTTGCGCTCAGCGCGGTGAGATTGGTCAAGCGCCACGCTGACCCAGCCGAACTTAGGGCCATAAGTGTATGAGATTTCCCCAACTTTTGACCATGGGATCGGCTTGCGGAATGCGTAGGGGAAATGCAGTCCCTGTTCGTCCATCGCGACAGCGGGAGGGTTGCCTTGAAGGCGCCTGGCGATCCATTTGACGAGCGATGGGAGGTGGATCACCATGAGCAGTATCACTGACAGCTTGAGTATTTCGCCCAAATCAGCGCCCAAAACGGCAGCGATTAGAAAGGCAATCGGTCCGATGATGAGCAAGTCTGACCAATCTATGATGCGTCTGTAATATGAGCGCGGCTCTAACGCTTGCGGCTCCGCAACTGGCTTGTGCGCGTCGCGCACGTCTCGAACTGCCCGATCAGGGGCAAGGCCAGTCCACTTTGTTGCGTCAACTTTCTGCGGCATGTGCATCGGCCTAGTCCAAAGAGGCTAGGGCGAGGTTAATGCCGTTACGCCTTACTGCCGGACATGACCTCGATCAGGCGGTCCATCTGCTTGCTAGACCGGATGTGAACATCGTGCTGCGGGAACGGGATTTCGATCTCGTTTTCCTGAAACAACTGCCAGATGCGCATATACACGTCCGACCGGATGTTCGCGAGCCCGCCTTCGGGGTCCTCGATCCAGAAGCGTACCTCGAAATTCACCGAATTGTCGCCGAATTCCATGATGTTGACCCGCGGCTTGGGGGTTTTGAGCACGCGTTTCGTCTCATCGACCGCTTGGTAGAGCAGCTTGGAGACCAGCTCCATATCGCTGTCATAGGCGACACCAACCGGGGCTTTCACGCGCACATCTTTAGAACTGTAGGACCAGTTCACCACCTGATTGATCATCAGGTTTTCGTTCGGGATCAGGTGTTCGGTCTGGTCGCGGGTGATGACCGAGATCGCACGGATACCGATCTTGCGAATCTGCCCGACGCTCTCATTTCCCGCCTGATCGGTCACAGAGATCACGTCTCCCGGTTTAATCGACTTGTCGAGCAGCAGCAGGATACCGGAGATCAGGTTGCCGAAGGTTTTCTGCAGACCGAAACCGATCGCCAGACCAAACGCGCCGCCGAAGAATGCCAAGGCGGTGAGGTCTATCCCCAGCATGTCGATGCCGACAAAGAACGCCAGCGCCCAGATTGCGAGGGTGGAGATCTTCTCCGCCAGCGTCTTTTGCGTTCCGTCGAGGCGGTTGGTGCGGTTGATCGCGCCTTTGGCCAGACGGGTGGCGAGCCACGCCACGGTTATGACAAGGGTGATCACGCCAATGATCAGCAGCGTATCGAGCAATGACACGCGCAAATTGCCGACTTCTAGCGCCGCAGCGTCGAGCCAGTCGAGCACGCCGCGCGCGGTCTCGCTTTGCTCGCCAACCGCTTCTTTCAGCCCCTCTGAGACCTCTACGACTTCGACCGGCTCCTCGGGAGTGAGTTCGGGTTCGGGCGTCGCAGTGGCCTCTACCTCGCTGTTCTCGTTGGATCCCTCGCCGTTGCCCTCGGCGTCTTCCGCCTCAGCGCTCGGATCGGTTACTTCGGTGGAACTGGCAGGCAGGGTAGCAGTCATTGAGTGTCCATTTGTGCGAGTGCCTGCTCCAGATCGGCGATCAAGTCGTCGGGGTCTTCGAGGCCGATCGATAGGCGAATGGCAGAGCGGACGCCAGCCTTTGTGAGTGTGAGCGATGGCATGACATCGCGATGGTTATGCGCAGCAAAGGGCAGGGCAAGGCTTTCAAACCCGCCCCAGCTATAGCCGATGCCGAACAATTCAAGCGCATCGACCACGCGCGCGCTGGCATCGGGATTATCGCTGTCCAAGACAAAGCTGAACAAGCCGCAGCCGCCGGTAAAATCGCGGCTCCACAGCGCGTGACCAGGGTCGCTTGCCAGCATCGGGCACATCACCTGTGCAATCTGAGGTTGCTGTTCGAGCCATTGCGCAATTTGTGACGCGCTCGCGGTAGAACGCTCAAGCCGCATGGCCATCGTGCGCAGTCCACGCGCGGCCAAGGCTGCGTCGTCGGGCGAGACAACTTGCCCCAATTCCTGAGATGTGCGTCGCAGCGCGCGATACCAGCGTTCGCCCGCGCTGGCTGATCCCATCATCAGATCCGAATGCCCGCCAACATGCTTGGAGAGGCTCATCATCACGATATCGCATCCATGCTCCAACGCGGCGAAACCCAGCGAACTGGCCCAGGTGTTGTCGATCAGGCTTACCGCGCCACGCTCGCGTGCAATCGCGGTGAGTTGCGGCACATCGCAAACTTCCATGGTGAGACTACCGGGGGACTCGAGCCATACGGCCTTCGTGTTTCCAGTGAACTTTGCGCGATAGTCATCGACATCGAGCGGGTCGAAGAATGTGTAGCTGATCCCGAAGCGCTTGAGCAGTCCGGTCGCCATGCTGCGCGAGGGATCATAGGCGTTGTCGGTCATTAGCAGGTGGTTGCCGGGCCTAAGCACCGCCATCAGACTGCCCGCAATGGCTGCAACGCCGCTGGGATAAAGCACCGTGCCGTGTGCGCCCGGTTCGAGTTCGGTGAGCGCCTCTGCCAGAGCCCATTGGGTGGGCGCGCCGCGTCTTCCATAGAAGAAGTCACCATCCTCGTTTGATCTGAGCGCAGCCTTGCGCTCGCTTTCGCTGGCGTAGAGGTGTGTCGAGGCGCGCCAGACCGGGGTGTTTACCACGCGGCCCGTCCACTCCGACCGCCGCCCCGCGCGGGTGATCTTGGTGTCCGGGTGCAGATGTTTGTCGTCGCCCTTCATGCTGGCCCCTGCGTTTTGGGTGTATCGGGATCGGCGTTCCATTCTGACCAGCTGCCGTCATACAACGCGACATCCTGTTTGCCCGCCAGATGGAGCGCGAAAAGCAGCACCGATGCCGTCACGCCGCTGCCGCATGTGGTGACGATTGGGCGGGCCATATCGACCCCTGCTGCTTCGAAGGCCGCGCGCAAATCGCCCGGCGATTTGTAAGTGCCGTCGGCGTTAAAGACTTGTCCGAACGGGAGGTTGAGCGCGCCCGGAATGCGCCCGTTCTCGCCGCCGTGAACCGGATCGGTGCCGGTGCCAAAAACACGGTCGGCTGAGCGCGCGTCGAGCACTTGCTCAGCGTTGCTTTCGAGATTGGCGAGCATATCGGCTTTGGAGCGGACCCGAATGGCATCGGGCGGGGCGCTTGATGCGGTGGGCGGGGTGTCTGACACGCCGCTTTCAAACGCACGCCCTTCTTCGCGCCATTTGGCCAGCCCGCCATCGAGGATCGCGACATTCTCAAGGCCGTGCGCGATCAGCGTGAACCACGCCCGCGCCGAGGTTTTCACAGCGCTATCGTCATAGAGCACGATCCGGTCATCCGCCGCGACACCCAGCGACGCCACTGCATCGGCCAATTGCGCAGCATTCGGAAGCGCGGCTGGCACGCCTGATGTCGTGTCGGTTAGGCTGGCAAGGTCGAGAAAGCGCGCGCCGGGAATGTGCGCCGCCTGATACTCGGCGCGCGCATCGCGACCGGCGGCGGGCAGGTGGCGCGAGGCATCGAGGACAACGAGGTCAGGCTCGCCCAAGTGTTCGGAAAGCCATTCGGTTGAAACAAGATTAGTCATCGCGCCGCTGCCTAGCGCGCCGGTGCGCCTACGCCAAGGTTTCGCCCAAGGCTTACCATTGCGAAGCGCGTCCTAAGCTGCTTCGACCCGGATTTCGCGGGCTTTCAATCCCTGCAAACTGCCGGGCGGCGTGTCGAGCGGGATCGGATGCAAGCGCCCCCCGCTGGCTTCGCTTGGCGTGCCGACCACAAAGGAGCGGGTGAGCGCGGGCTGACCCGCGCCCTCTATCGTCACATGCAGCAGCGGAATAAACAGCGGCTTTCGCCCCTGAAGGATCGCGCCCACTTCGGCGAGCGGCATTTGCAACCGGCCCGAGACAGCGCGGCTTTGCTGCGGGCCGATGCGCTCGATCGGCTCCAGCGGTTGACCCCCCGCAATGGGCGGAGCGTTAGGCGCACCGCGCCGCGCGCTGACCAATTGGGCCGAGACATTGAGATCGCGCACCGCCCGGTTGGATCTGTTGGAGAGGATCACGCGATAATCGATGCTGAACTGCATCAGGCTGCGCGTCGCGACGACGATTTCGAGACCGAGATCGACGCGGGGAGGGTCCTGCGCGGCCCCGTTGATGGCGTCGACGGATGGGGCAGGGCGGGGCTTGGACGGTGCGGCGAGCTTGGTGACGCGACCGGCGGACCGTTTGCGCCAAAGCCAGACGCCAAGCCCGGCAAGAAGCAGGCAGAGCAGCGCGGCCAGCCATGGCCAGTAATCCACGGTCTGGCTTTCAGCGCCAGAGCTTGACGCTGCTTCTGGCGTGGCTGTGCCCGTGTTTGGCGCGGTTGCGACGGGCCCTGTCGCGGGTGTCGAGACATCGGGCGTAGCGGTCGGCTGACCAGACAAACCGGTTTCGCTGCTGCTCGTTTGCTGGGCATTGGTCGGCGTAGCGTCGCTTGATGTTGAACGCGATGTGGCGGAGGGCACAGTCGCGCCGCCGGATTGTCCGGTCTGAGGCGCGCTGGTCGTGGGTGAGGGGGCACTCGGCGCAGGGGTGCGGCTGGCAGGCGCTTGCGTCGGCGTCGGCGTGACTGTCGGGCGCGTGGTTGGCCGCTCCGTCGGGATTGAGCGCGGACCAATCGGCACCCCGTCACGGACATCCACCGGCCCTTGCGGCGCGGGCGTCGGCGTCGGGGTCGGTTCGGGCAGCTGAAAACTGTTGGGCGAGCTTTGCGCGCTGGCCGGCGAGGGCGACATTGCGCCAAGAAAAACTGCAACAGCCGCGAGCGAGGCCGCCTTGGCGGAAATCAGGTTCCGTTTCGGAAAGAAATCAGTCGGGGCGGTTTCGGTCGGCACGTTAAAAACAGGCTGCAAAGGGGTTCGGGGAAAGGGTGAGCGACGCGACATAGATAACATTCGCGCGGCGTCCACCTCCTCGCTTGCATGCCAATCGCTTTCGCGGCAACAGCGCGGCATGGAAAGCACACCCGAACCGACCGACCCGAGCGGCGAGTCGAAGCCGCAGGCGACCCCCAAGTTCCTCGGACGCGATTCTGCGCTTCCGAATTCGCCCGAAGATGCGGTGCTAGATTACGTTCCCAACCCGCGAGCCGATGCGCTGTATTGCGTGCGGTTTGTTTCGCCCGAATTCACCTCCCTGTGCCCGGTGACGAACCAGCCGGATTTCGCGCATCTCGTTATCGATTACGCGCCCGCAGAAACGATCGTCGAGTCGAAGAGCCTGAAGCTGTTTTTGGGCAGTTTCCGCAATCACAACGGCTTTCACGAGGATGTGACTGTGGGAATCGGGCAGAGATTGTTCGAGGAAATGCGTCCCCGATGGCTAAGAATCGGGGGATATTGGTATCCGCGCGGCGGCATCCCGATCGATGTTTTCTGGCAAAGTGGACCTGTGCCAGAGGGACTTTGGTTGCCCGATCAAGGGGTCGCGCCATATCGGGGGCGGGGCTAGTCTCTTCGCACTTGCGAAACAGCCACTTAGAACTCGACGAACAATGCAATTGACGGGTGGACCTTTTCGTCATGGTGTCATAATGCGATGTCACGCGCAAAAGCGCACAGTTGGAGAGGGCTAACAGGGTCGCAATTCTGCGAGGCCCCCCACAAAACCAGTTACTAACGCCACTAAGGGGCTATTCATGACCGTGTCCGTTTCAAACAAGTTCCGCGCCGTTGGTGGCGCGTCGATTATCGCCATGGCTACCGGTATTTCCGGCGCGTCCGTCGCAAACGCGACCGCGCCCGCGCCGGTTCTTGCGGTTCCGACGCCCGCCGCGCCCGCTGCTCCTGCAAATGTAGAAGAATGTACGCTGATCACGACGGCAATGCCGCCCGAGATTATTTGCGCGCCCGGAACTGACCCCGATGGCCTTACCCAGCCGTTCAATGGCATTTCGGCCACGGTTGACGCCGGTTCACAGGTTCAAGGCGAAATCAACCTTCTCGGCAATGTGACCGCGACCGTTAATGGCGATTTCGTGACCCCCGGACGTGCTCTGGATCTGGGCGGCGGCGCGACGGTCTTGAATAATGGCACCATCGTCAGCACAACAACGCCACTCTCGGGCATCATTCGAACGGGCAACGGCAGCACAATCACCAACAACGGGATCATTACGTCCACCCAGTCCAATCTTGGTGGTATCGAAACAAACAGCAACTCGACCGTTACCAACAACGGCGAGATTTCGCTCTCTGGTTTCGGCGTAATCGGTATCACCGGAACTGGCAGCACGTCTGCGTTCGGCGGTGACACGGGCGTAACGCTGGTCAACTCGATGACCGGCTCGATTATTGTCGGCAATGGCGTGGCAGGCATTTTGCTCGGCGAAGGCGCTACTGTCACAAACGACGGTTTGGTGCAGTCGTTCGGTACGTTTGCCCCTGCCATCATCGTGGGCAACAATTCCACTGTCACCAACAATGGCAATGTCCAGACAAGCGGTAACTCTGCCTCAGGTATCCAGACCGGAACCGATGCAACTGTAGTTAATTCGGCCACTGGCAATGTGTTCACTTTTGGCGATAATCTCGCCGGTGTTCTTGTTGGTACCAACTCAACCGTCACAAATGACGGCACCATCCTGACGCAGGGTGACAGCGCGATTTCCGTGGCTGCCGCTTCGGGATCGACCGTCACCAACAACGCAACGGGTCAGATCACAACCACTGGTATGACGTCTCACGGTGTGGTGATCACCGGCGATGGCACGCTGAACAATAGCGGGCTCATCCAAACGACTGGTACAGGCGCAGAAGGCGTGATCATCACCGGCGCTGGCACCATCACCAACTCGGGCACGATTTCCGCGGGCGATGCGCGCGGGGTCGATGTGGCCGGTGTTGCGACGATCACCAACAACACAGGCGGCGTGATTGCAGCCACCAATGGCGATGCAGTCCGTCTGAACTCCGATGGCTCCACGCTGACCAACGATGGCAGGATTTCCACCGGAGGCGCGGGCGCGCTGGCTGTGAATGCTCAGGTTGCCAACACGACCGTCGTGAACACCGGCATCATCAGCACGACCGGCACGGGCACAGTCGGGGTTCTTGTCGGTGAAACATCGACTGTAACCAACTCTGGTTCGATCTCGACTGCCGCGGACAACACTGTCGCCGTAGCGGCCGGGACCAACTCGACGGTCTCGAACCTCGCGGGTGGCACGATTTCGACCATCGGTGTGAATGCTGGCGCGATTGTCTTCAACGGCGCGGTCGGCATTCTTAGCAATGCAGGCACGATCAGCACGCTGCGAGCCGATGCGACAGCGGTATTGGCAACCGGTGTTCTGGGAATGGAAAACTCCGGAACGATCAACGCCACAACCGGACGCGCAATCGATGTTGCTGGCCTTGCCAACTTCATCAACCGCGCAAGCGGCACGATTTCGTCGGGCGGTTCGGATGCAATCCGTCTTAGCAGTGATGCCGAGATCAGAAACCTCGGCACCATCACCGGTGTGACCGGAATTAATGCCGCAGGTACAGGCACTCAGATCATCTTCAACGGTGGCACTATTGCTGGCACGGGCGGCACGGCAGCCTCGCTTGGTTCGGGTAACGACGCTTTTGTTCTGCTCAACGACGGCACCGCGACCGGCACAGTTGATGGCGGGGCGGACACAGATGTCTTCGCTTCTATTATCACCGACACGACCGACCGGACCTTCAACCTCGATTTGCTGGGCACCCAGTTCGTTAACTTCGAAGATGCCCGCTTTGGTTCGCAGTCCTTTGACTTCTTTACTGGGATGCCTGGGGCAGCGGCAACAGGTGTGATGACCCTGACGGGGACAGCGAATCAAGACATCGGCATCATCAACACCGGTATTCTGGATGGCACCGTCAACGGGACGGTCAACTTCTTGGTCGGCGTGAATACGGGCATCGCGCCGGTGTTCACAGTGACTGCAAACGGAGCAATCGCTGCGACAGGCGACGGTAATTTCGGCTTCAACGCTTTGGGTCAGACGGTGACCGTGAACAACGCCGGCTCAATCTCCACCACGGGCAACAACACCGTTGGCGTTCTTGTTGGTGACGGCTCGACCGTAAACAATGACGGCAGCATCTCCTCGACCGGTGACAGCGCGCTCGGCATTGCGGCGGGCGACGGTTCGACCATCAACAACAACGCCGCAGGCACAATCTCGACCACCGGAACGAATTCGGGCGCCATCGTCTTTACGGCTGGTGGTACGCTGAACAATGCCGGTTCGATCACGACAGGCGGCGCTGATTCGACCGTAGTCACCATGGTGGGCAGCGGTTCTGTTGTGAACGACGGAACTATCGCTGGCACTGTGGCACGCGCGATCGACATTGGCGGCGCGGGCACTGTGTCCAACAATGCAAGCGGCGTGATTTCATCGGGCAGCTCTGACGGCATCCGCCTCAATGGCGGGGGCACTGTTTTGAACCAGGGTGCGATCTCTGGCGACACCGGCATCACTGGCAGTACAGCCGGCGAAATCGTGATCAATTCGGGCACGATCACCGGCACGACCGCAGCAGTATCGCTTGGCGCGGGTGAAGACGCCTATGCGCAGATCAATGACGGCACGGCAACGGGAACCGTTGATGGCGGCGATGATAGCGATGTGTTCGCTGCGATTATCACTGACACCACGGACCGGACCTTCGATCTTAACTCGATCGGTACTCAGATCGTGAACTTTGAAGATCTCCGTTTCGGTTCGCAGACGGCTGATTTCTTCGGCGGCATGATGCCTGCTCCGGCAACCGGTGTGATGACGCTCACCGGAATGGCGGCGCAAGACATCTCGATCGTCAACACCGCTATCCTCGATGGCACAGTCAATGGCACCGTTACGCTTCTTGCCGGGAACAACGCCGGCATCACGCCAGCCTTTACGGTCACGGCCAATGGCTCGATCGTGGCAACCGGCGATGGTGTTGCTGCTGGTGCCAACGACTTCACCATCACCAACCGGGGCTCGATCTCGGGCGCAACCGGCGTGACGTCGGGTGCGGGTAACGTGACGGTTGCCAACTTCGGCACCATCACGGGTACTGGCGGCGACGGCGCTGCTCTTGGCGGCGGGTCCGACCAGTTCCAGCAATGGACCGGCGCGACCGTCAACGGCGATGTTGACCTTGGCGATGATGACGACAGCTTCGTGCTCGAAGGCACAGCCACCTCCATCACCGGCACGGTCGATGGCGGTGCTGGCACCGACACAGCGATCCTCGGTGGTACGTTCGACAAGGATGTTATTGTCGGCTTCGAAGAAGTCACACTGGGCACCCTGTTCGACCTCAATGTGGTCGGTAACCGGACGTTTGACGGCAACGTGACTGTCGATGGCACTGTGAACTTCGATCTTGGCGTCGACTCGATCACCAACAATGGCAATCTGACGCTTGAAGCGGGATCGGTGATCAACATCGCCACGCCGCTTGACGAAGCTTTGGTGAACCAGACGGTTGCAGTCATTCAGGACAACGGCACCACCGTGAACAACGGTGTCACCATCAACATCAACGATGATGACCTGTTGCTCACCTACACGCCGATTGTCGGTTCGGTGCTGGTCCGCGTCACCGCGGCCAACCCGCTGCTTGGCAATGCGGACGGCAACGTTGCAGCATTCGGTGCAGCGGTTGCCGGTGGCCTTACCAACGGGACGCTGAATGCAGCCAACTTTGCTGCGCTCAACGGTCTTTCAACCGCGCAATTCCTAACTGCGGCGCAGGATGCACTTCCGTCGCTGAGTGAAGGACTTGGCCGCGAGATTTTCGAAACCTCGAACCTCGCAAGCCAGGCGCTTGACCGTCACCTCGCCGGCAACAGCTCGGCAATCTGGGGTCAGTTCAGCGTTCGCGGGGCAACTCAGGATGCGCTGTCGCTGTCGGC
>JBCCOF010000086.1:0-12992 GCA_039025455.1 Pseudomonadota bacterium
CAACCACCGTTGGCTGGGCGGCATGCTCACCAACTGGAAGACCATTAGCGGCTCGATCAAGCGTCTCAAGACGCTCGAAGAGCAGCTTTCGGGCGACACCAGCGGCCTGACCAAGAAAGAGGTTCTGAATCTCACTCGCGAGCGCGACAAGCTCGAGCTTTCGCTCGGCGGCATCCGTGACATGGGCGGCATTCCGGACGTGATGTTCGTGATCGATGCCAACAAGGAAGACCTGGCGATCAAGGAAGCCGCTGTGCTTGGCATTCCCGTGATCGCGGTGCTCGACACCAATGTCGATCCGAGCAACATCGCATTCCCGGTTCCGGGCAATGACGATGCGAGCCGTGCAGTGCGCCTGTATTGTCAGGCCATCGGCGATGCGGCTTTGGCAGGCAAGGGCGGCGCGGCCATGGCCAGCGGCGATGATATCGGCGCAATGGCCGAGCCACCAGCCGAGCCTGTGGCTGCTGAACCAGAAGCTGCTCCGGCTGAGCCAGAAGCGGCCCCTGCCGAAGCTCCGAAGGAGGAAGCTCCCAAGGCAGAGGAAAAGCCCAAAGCCAAGGCGAAGCCAAAGGCCAAAGCCAAGCCGAAAGCCAAAGCCAAGCCAAAGGCTGATGCGGCTGAGGAAGCTCCGGCTGAAGATGCCGCAGACACCTCCGCTGAATCCGCCTGAGCGACTGCTTAGAACAGTGAACTTATGTGGCGCGCGTCAATCGCGCGTCACAAATCCCCTCTAGCGCGCCGGGCATCCCCCCAACGCTTGGGCCACTGGCCCGGCGCCAGCAATGAAAAGAAGGAATTTCCCATGGCCGATTTCACCGTCGCCGATGTGAAGAAACTGCGCGAGAAAACCGGCGCAGGCATGATGGACGCCAAGAAGGCGCTGACCGCAGCAGGTGGCGATATCGAAGCCGCCGTTGACGCTCTGCGCGCCAAGGGCCTCGCCACCGCACAGAAAAAGTCGAGCCGTACGGCTGCTGAAGGTCTCGTAGGCGTGTCGGTCGAAGGCACCAAGGGTGTCGCGGTCGAAGTGAACTCCGAAACCGACTTCGTTGCCAAGAACGACCAGTTTCAGGACTTCGTCCGTAAGGTCACTTCGGTTGCTCTCACGATGGGCACCGACGATGTCGAAGCGCTCAAGGCGGCTGACTATCCCGATGGCGGCACCATCCTCGAAGCGCTGACCAACAGCGTGGCGACCATTGGCGAGAACCAGCAGGTTCGCCGGATGAAGACCGTTTCGGTCACCCAAGGCGCGGTTGTGCCCTACATCCACAACGCGGCGGCTGATGGCCTTGGCAAGATCGGCGTGATGGTCGCACTGGAAAGCGATGCGGGCGCGGATGTGCTCGCGGAGCTTGGCAAGGACATCGCCCAGCACGCTGCGGCCATGTTCCCGCAGGCGCTGAACGCAGACGGCCTCGACCCCGAAGTGATCGAGCGTGAGCGCGCGATTGCACAAGAGAAGGCGTCCGAAAGCGGCAAGCCTGAGAATGTGCAGGAGAAAATGGTCGAAGGCGCGATCAAGAAATACGCCAAGGAAAACGCGCTGCTGAGCCAGATCTTCGTGAAAGACGGCAAGGCGACCGTTGAGGAATATGTCGCGCGCGTAGCCAAGGAAGCGGGCGCTTCGATCAAGCTGGTCGATTATGTCCGCTATCAGCTCGGCGAAGGCATCGAGCGCGATGACGGCGATTTCGCGGCCGAAGTTGCGGCGGCTGTGGGTGGCTAAGGGATAATCGTCAGTTCCGCGAAAGCGGGAATCCAACCGCACTAGGCTTCTGCTTTTGCAGGAGCGCACGGATTGAGAAAAGGGCCGTCGCAGCACAAAGTTGTGGCGGCCTTTTCTTTACTCGCCGCAAAATTAACCCGTTCGCCCTGAGCCTGTCGAAGGGCTGTCCTTCACTTTTCCCGTCAGGTCAGAAGAAGAACAGTGCTTCGACAAGCTCAGCACGAGCGGGGTGATGCATGAATGGCCGTTTCTTTTGACTTAGCCTGCGGATAGGATCGACCGCCATGACCCGCACGATCAAACCCACCGCATCGCTGCTCGCGCTGGCTCTTGCTGCGCTGCCTTCCTGCGCAAGCACCGCTTCCGAATCCGGTGGGGAGGTCCAGTCTGTCACTTATGAGGTGCCTCAGGCTTATGACGTGATTCTGGAGAATGGCACGCCAGTCAAAATCGCCACGTCCGGAGAGCTCACGTATGACGGAGAGCCAGTCACACTCAGCCGGGTAAAGGAAATTTTCGCAGAACTGCGCGCCGACGAGATCGAAAGGATTGCCGTATTGCCCGCCAAGGATACTGGCTTTGCCGAGCTGGTTTCGAGCATTTCAAAGATCGCCACCGTTAGCGATTACGTTTTCGTCGAATTGGAAACGCACAGCAAATTCAAGCGCGCCGATACCGATGATGTCGCACCGAAGCAGTTCACCGGAACGCTCGGCGAATACGAGATGCCCGTTCTGATCGGCTATTCTGCGGCCAAGCAGCAATGCGCTGTGTCACTTGGCGGCGGTGTGGTCGATTCTTCGGGTCGTCGGGCACTTAGTCCCGAACAACTCTATGACCGCTCATTCATCTGGCTCGACACGCTAGTGCAAGGGGCGGGCGGGGTCGAAGCGATCTTGCAAAAAACCGATGCGGGCCGCGATATCGTCGCGCGGTTTCAGGCACCGCCGGACACGCCGTGGCATTGCATCGCGGGTGCGCTTTACGCCGTGCAGCGTTCCGGCTGGCCCATGATCCGGTTTGAAGTGATGCAGCAAAGATAGCCCGCGCCAACCGGCCACCTGCGCATTTGCCTTTGCCTCTCGGGCGGCTTAGACCCTTGCAAAACCTGCATGTTTTGGACCGATTTTGAGGGGAGCACCAATGATCAAACAGACCTTGAGCGCGGTCCTCCTCGGTTTTGCCCTAGTCTTCTCCGCGCCCGCGCAGGCCTGGGAAATCCTCGATGTCACTTCGACACGGGTGACGGGGAACGGCAAGACGATGAGCAGCGACGCCTTTGTCCTTTTCACGGTCAATCGCGGCTCGATCACAGATGCGCCCAAGCGCGGCACCATGCAAAAGCTCGGCGATGGTTTGAATTTGCGGCTGGGCGAGCACAGCCGGACGATTATCCCCACTCCAGTGCTGCAATGGATGAAGCGCAACACGTCCCGCCTTGGATTGACCTCGGCTGTTAATGACAAGGAGTTTATCCGGACAAACCAGGCCATTTTCATCGGGAGAATCCCTTCAAAATTGTCCGAAGCCGATTTCGAGTATCGCGATCTCTTTTATGCGCAGAGGAAAATGATCCGGCACCGTTCGTGGGTGAACTGGTACAATTGCGAGCAGGGCACACTTGCCAATTTCCGGGAGTTTTTCGCCCACGGTTCCTCCAATTCCAAATGGGAAGCCGGTGTGGGATATGAGCAGATCGAGCTGTGGCAGCAGAAGAATCCTGCCGGGTTCTTTAACGCGCCAAGCCGGACTTGGGGCGAGCACTTGGCGATGAAAGCGCTGTGTTCCTCGCCCATCGTGCACCAATCCTATTTTGCGAATGACCGTCAGGGCACGGAAACCGCAGTCGCGAAAGGCCGCGCCCGCTGGTTAAGCAGGTTTCGCTATCCGATGAGGTCGCTGCGCAATGAAGAGCAAGGCACCGTCGAGTTCAAAGTGCAGGTGACACCCAATGGCCGATCAACCCTATGCCGTATCACCCGTTCGAGCGGCTACGCATCCCTCGACCAATCCGCTTGCCGCAGCATGGTCCGATATTCGCGTTTCGCCAGAAACGAGCGCGCGTTGGATACCCCGCTGCTGCCATACAGGGACCGGGCGGTGTATCGCATAAATTGATACGGGTTTGCCGGTGTCTAAAATGAACCACTGCATCGACAAGGCCCCCAGCTATCTGCGTTGTTTGCTTTTGGAGGGCTTTGTCATATGTCTCTGACATGCTTCCAAAACCCTTGCTCTTCTCGCTCGCTTTACTTGGCTTGAGTCTGCCAATTGCCGGGTGTTCGGACCCCGCTGCCGAACAATTGCGAAACCGCCCGACCGTGATCGACACTTTGCGCGTTGAGCTGCCGTTCGGTGACGAGGAGGCCGAGTACGATGATAAGCCGGCGCTTGCGATCAACGAGGCGGGTGAGTTCGAGGTGAAGGGCAGCGCTTTGTCGCCAGAAGAGCTGTCATCTTATCTCAGCGAGCAACGCGTTGCGGACACGGACTATCTATCCGTCCGGATCGACGATGGGGCAAAATTTGGCGATGTGATTGCGCGGCTCTCACCCATTGCGGAGGAAACCGAGGTCTATGTTGCGCAGACGACTGGCGGAACCTTCAGGCCGGGACAGGTGAAGCTCACCGATCCCCTCCGCGAGCGTCTCTTCGTCAGCGAAATCGGCCTTTACGACTTGCCATTGATAGCCAGTCACCTCCCTGAAACGGACCAGTGTGTCTTGCTGCTGGGTGGCGGCGGCGCTTCGATCCTGGAGGGGCGACCACTGGGCTCCAGCGAACTGGCTCAGTTCTCGACCAAACTCCTAGACCGATATGTGGAGCACTATGGAGGTGCGGATGCTGTTGCAGACAATCCGGACGTGGCAGGGACGTTGGTCGCTCGCATTCAGGCTGAGGCAGACACTCCATGGCGATGCGTCGCCGCGCCCATTGAACGCGCAAGACAGGTCGGATGGCGAGTATTCCAATATGAGCTGGTGCCATAACCTTGGCGGCTCGGACCAAAGTACCGGATCCGGCTAAGCCGCGGCCTTGATCTCCACCAACCAGATTTCCGGCTGGGTAAACAATCGAATTGGCAGCAGGCTCGTGCCCAGACCCGCGCTTGTCACCAATGTCTTGCCGTGCTGCTCGACCACTCCACAGGCATAGAGCTCGCCATAATCCGACATGGTGGCAGGTGATCCGCCCCATGGCCATGCGATTTGCCCGCAATGAGTGTGGCCGGCGAGGACCAGATCGGCACTTACCGGTACAGAGGGGAACACATCTGGGCTGTGGGTGAGCACAATTTGTGGGCCGGACAGCTCGCTAAGCTGCTCGGTCATCGCCGCCAAATCTGCCTTGCCGGTGAAGTCATCATCCACCCCGCCAACCGCCAGCGGCCCCATTTGAACCGCTTCGTTGACCAACACCGTGATTTGGTCGTGCTTGGCCAATTGCTCCGAGAGCGCAGGCCAGTTGTACCAGTGATCGTGGTTGCCCGGCACTAGGGCCACACCGAGCGGTGCTTTGAGGCCGCCCAGAGGCTCGACGATTTCTTCGGGTGAGTAGATTTTGGTCGCGGTGCGTTTTTCGCTGACCAGATCGCCGGTGATGACAATCAGATCAGGGGCGAGAGCGTTGACCTGTGCAACGATCCGCTCAAGCCGCGAGGGCGGCATATCGGGACCTGCAACATGGATGTCGGTCAGGAACGCGATTTTGATCGGCGGTTCGCCAGCGGGTAGGGCCTCGCTTTCGACCACAAGCTGCATGACCACCGGATCACGCATCGTGTCATACCATGCTTTGCCGGCAATCCCTGCGGCCAGCACCGCCAGAACCAAAGCTGCTTTGCGAAAACGGCTCACAGATGGGTGCTCAATTCAATCGCGTTGCTTTCCGGTGGCAGGCTGAACAGCATTCCATCTTCGCCGACAGTAATCTCGCCATCAAAATTGTCCGCCGCATCGCCGAGAAAGGCAGGATAGAAAAAGCGGTTGGGGATCGGAGGAACCAGATGGCTCAAAACAAGGTGCCGTACTCCTGCTGCTTGGGCGCTGGCGGCGGCATCTTCGGGGGAGGCGTGGTAGTCGAGGATGTCGCGCGTGATGGTTGCGGTGTTCTGATTGCCGGCGGATTCGAGCGCGCGGGTAATCTCGCCCACCAGTCTTGGCTGTAATGCGTCATGGACGAGAATATCTGCGCCTTTTGACGCCCGCTCAAGCGAGGCAGAGCGGGCGGTGTCGCCGCTTATCACCACCGACCGGCCTTTGTAATCGAAGCGGTACCCAACTGACGGCGCCACCGGATCATGATCGACCGGAAAAGCGGTGATGCGCAATCCGTCGCGGTCAAGCACCACGACCGCTTCGTCGGCGACGGTGAACGGGCGCGCGGTTAGTCCGCCGCCGCTTGGCGGGACGATGTTCTCGCCATGATGCGCAATCCGATAAGTCTTGTCGGTCGCATAGGCCGCGTTGAACCCGTCCACTATTGCTTCAACCCCCTCGGGTCCGTGCACGGGCAGGGGCGATTTGGAAGTGCCAACCGTCCAGTAAAGCAGTGCAAGCGGGCCAATGCCGTCCACATGGTCGGAGTGGAAATGCGTGAGCAGCAGACCTTCAATCCCGGCTATATCGACATTCATGAGGTTGAGATTGCGTGCGCCTGCTTCGCCGATATCGATAACAAACGTCTGATCCCCCGCAATCACCACATTGCAAGGGCCTGCGCGGGCGGGGTTGGGTAAAGGCGATCCTGGTCCGCACAGTCCGACGTGCAGTCCTTCGCCCGGATCAAGAAGATTGCCATCAACAATCTGCGATGCGGCAACAGCAAACAATCGCTCACCGATGGTGCGTTGAAATGCGAGGGTCAGAGTGCCTGCAACCACTAGAAGCACCAATGCGCCAATTACGATGCGTCTTTTCATTTAAGGCCCTGTCCCAGCATTTGCGTCATTACCCTTTGCGCGCTCAACTCAGCATGTCTAAGGGAAGCCGCATATCCAATCCCAACTGGAATTTTGTCACCCATGAGTATGCCCGAAATCAAGCGCGTCCTTCTCAAACTCTCGGGCGAGGTGCTGATGGGGGAGCAGGATTACGGGATTGACCCCGCTTATGTCGCGCGGCTTGCCGAAGAGGTGAAGGCGGCGAAGGACACCGGGCTTGAGGTTTGCCTCGTGATCGGCGGGGGCAACATCTTCCGCGGTGTGGCGGGCTCGGCGCGCGGGCTGGACCGGACGACGGGCGACTATATGGGAATGCTCGCAACCGTGATGAACGCGCTGGCGATGCAAAACGCGCTGGAGCAGGCGGGCGTGCCGACGCGGGTGCAATCGGCGATTCCGATGTCGTCAGTCTGCGAGCCATACATCCGTCGCCGGGCCGAACGGCACCTTGAAAAAGGGCGGATCGTGATCTTCGCGGCGGGGACGGGCAATCCGTTCTTCACCACCGACACCGGCGCAGCCCTGCGCGCGGCGGAGATGAACTGCGATGCGCTGCTGAAAGGGACCAGCGTTGACGGGGTCTATGACAGCGATCCCAAGCACAACCCCGATGCAACGCGCTTCGACACGATCGGCTATGATCAAGTGTTGAGCGACAATCTCAAAGTGATGGACGCAACCGCCGTCGCGCTTTGCCGCGAGAACGACATTCCGATAGTGGTGTTCTCCATCCGCGAAAAAGGCAATGTGGCCCGCGTCCTGTCGGGCGAAGGCACACAGACGATAGTTCAGGCGCAGGCCTGAAGCGATACAGACGAAGGATACATGATCGATGCCGCAATATGACAAGGCCGATATCGAGCGTCGCATGAACGGCGCGGTGGAAGCGCTCAAGAGCGACCTTTCCGGGCTGCGCACAGGGCGCGCCAATGTGAGCCTGCTCGATCCGGTGCAGTGCGAGGTTTACGGCGCGATGATGCCGCTCAATCAGGTCGCGACTGTCTCGGCGCCAGAGCCGCGCATGCTCAGCGTGCAGGTGTGGGACAAGGCGAACCTCACAGCGGTTGAGAAGGGGATCGCGCACGCCAATCTCGGCCTCAACCCGATGATCGATGGCCAGACCCTGCGCTTGCCGATGCCGGACCTGACCGAAGAGCGCCGCAAGGAATTGGCAAAACTTGCCGGGCAATATGCCGAGAAGGCCAAGATCGCGATCCGCAATGTCCGCCGTGACGGGATGGAAGCGCTCAAGACCGACGAAAAGAAGAAAGAAATCTCCGAAGACGAGCGCAAGCGGATGGAAGACGATGTCCAGAAGGCGACCGACAAGTTTGTGGCCGAAGCGGATGATGCGGCGGCGAAGAAAGAGCAGGAAATCCTGACGCAATAAGCGGCTCAGAGGGGGCAAAGCGGGAGAGCGGAGAGCGAATGGGCGAGGGGTCCACTACAGACCGGGCTTCTAGCGCCGAAGTCAGGGAGGGCGCTAGGCACGTTGCAATCATCATGGATGGCAACGGGCGCTGGGCCAAGAAACGCGCCTTGCCGCGTGCCATCGGGCATCAGCGCGGGGTCGAAGCGGTCCGGCGGCTGGTGCGCGCGCTGGAGCCGATGGGGCTCGATTGCCTGACGCTCTATGCCTTCTCCTCGGAAAACTGGAAGCGGTCAGAGGACGAGGTCGATGACCTGATGAACCTGATGCGCAAGTTCATCAAATCGGACCTTGCAGAATTTGTCGCCAATGATGTGAAGCTCAAAATTATCGGCGATTGGCAATCGCTCGCGCCCGATATCGTTGAGATGCTTGAAGACGCGCTGGCGCAGACCGCCAATGGCACGCAGACGCTCGCCGTTGCGCTAAACTATGGCGGTCAGCACGAGATCGCCCGCGCTGCGGCCAAAGCGGCGGAATATGGGGCAATCACCGCCGAGACCATCGAAGCGCAGCTCGATACGCATGACTTGCCGCCGCTCGACCTTCTGATCCGAACCAGCGGGGAGATCCGGCTGTCGAACTTCCTGTTGTGGCAGGCGGCCTATTCCGAAATGCTGTTCGTCGACACGCTGTGGCCAGATTTCAAACCGGAGCATCTGCAACAGGCGCTCGATGATTTTGCCCGAAGGGAGCGGCGCTTTGGCGGACGATGAAATCCGTTCCAATGTTCCGGCCTTGCCCGGGGGCAGCGATCTTGGCGTAAGGCTCGCCTCGGCCATTGTGATCGCCGGAATTGCAGGCTCCGCGCTGTGGGTCGGCGGTTGGCTCTGGATCGCCTTTGTCGTGCTGGTTTCAGGAGTAATCCTGTGGGAGTGGAACCGCCTGATCAGCGCCAGCGATGCATCGCCGCTTGGCGAAATTCTGTGGCTGTTCTTTGGAGCGGCCTATGTCTGCGGCGCGGCGCTCGCGATGGTGCAGGTTCGGCTTACTTACGACGACCCATGGGTGGTGTTGCTAGCCTTTGTCATGCCGATAGTAGCCGTTGATGTCGGGGCATATTTCGCTGGGCGTGCGATTGGCGGGCCAAAGATTGCCCCTTCGATCAGCCCGTCAAAGACATGGGCAGGGTTTGCGGGCGGCGCGCTGGCGGCGAGCCTTGTGGCGCTTGGGATCGAGATTTATGACTTCGGACCAGCCGCTGCAGCGCCCGGATACAACGCCTTAAGCGTCGCTTTGGCCATCCTCGCCGGGGTGCTGATCGCGGTGATCGCGCAAGCCGGCGACTTCTTTGAAAGCTGGCTGAAACGGCGCGCGGGCGTGAAGGATTCGAGCAATCTCATACCCGGCCATGGCGGCCTGTTTGACCGCTTTGATGGGTTTCTGGCCGTGTTTTTCGTCTTGTTTGTGGTTGCGGTTGCGCCCGTTCTTATAGGGTAGGTTTATGACGCGTTCGATCTCAATTCTTGGCGCGACCGGATCGATTGGTGCATCGACACTCGATCTGATCCGGCGTGACCGGGCTGCGGATCCGGAAAGCTGGCAGGTCGAGGTTCTTACTGCCAATTGCAGCGCGATCGAATTGGCGGCGCTGGCCCGCGAATTCGACGCAAAGCTGGCGGTAGTTGGCGATGAAGAGTGTTTGGGTGATCTGAACGAAGCTTTGTCCGGAAGCGAGATCGAGACAGCCGCGGGTGCCGAAGCGCTGTGCGATGCCGCGCGTCGCCCTGTCGATATGACGGTCGCGGCAATCGTTGGCTGTGCGGGCCTCGCGCCGGTGATGGCGTCGTTTGAGCGCGGCGGCGTGGTCGCGCTGGCGAATAAGGAAGCGCTTGTCTCGGCGGGCGACATTATGACCGAGGCGGTGCGGGGCAGCGAAGCCTCGCTGATTCCGACCGACAGCGAGCATAACGCGATATTCCAATGCCTTGCAGGCAACAATTTCCAAGATGTCTCACGGATCACACTAACCGCAAGTGGAGGCCCGTTTTGGGAATGGACAACGGAGCAGATCGCCAAGGCGACGCCCGAACAGGCCGTCGCGCATCCCAACTGGTCAATGGGCGCCAAGATCAGCGTCGATTCGGCCACCATGATGAACAAAGGGCTGGAGCTGATCGAGGCGCATTATCTCTTCCCCGTCGGACATGAGAACATTGACATTGTGGTGCATCCGCAAAGCGTCATTCACTCGATGGTCGAGTATCGCGACCGCTCGACACTGGCGCAGCTCGGGCCGTCCGATATGCGAGTGGCGATTGCCTCGTGCCTTGCCTTTCCGCAGCGGATGGACACCCCGTTGGAGGCGTTAAACCTGCCTGAAATCAGCCAATTGACCTTTTTTGAACCCGATATTGATCGCTTCCCCGCGACTTTGGTCGCGCGCAACGCCTTGACTGTAGGCGGCCCGGCACCGGCGATCCTGAACGCGGCAAACGAGGTTGCGGTTGCGGCGTTTCTCGATGGTCAGATCGGGTTCACAACCATTGCTGCAGTGGTGCAGGACATGTTGAGCCGCTATAGCCCCGCCGCGCCCGCATCGTTGGATGACGTTTTGGCGCTGGACGCCGAAGTGCGCAAATACACTGCCGAAGCGCTGGAGAACTTCCCTGTTTGAGTCGCCCCCATTCTGGATGTACGTGATCGGCTTCCTGTTGTTGCTGGGGCCTTTGGTCACCGTGCACGAGCTTGGCCACTACCTCGTCGGACGCTGGTTCGGCGTAAAAGCCGATGCGTTCTCGGTCGGGTTCGGCAAGGAAATAGCCGGGTTTAACGACCGTCACGGCACGCGTTGGAAGCTCTCTATGCTGCCATTGGGCGGCTATGTTCAGTTCAAAGGCGATATGAACCCGGCGAGCATTCGCGATCCGAATGCTCCGCCCGAACCCGGCAGCTTTCATGGCGCAGCTTTGTGGAAGCGTGCTTTGATCGTGGCGGCGGGACCCGTGACCAATATCATCGTCGCTATCGCGATCTTTGCGGCGTTCTTTGCCGTTTACGGCGTTCCGACTTATGAGGATCGTGAAGGGTCGACTGAGATCGGCTCGTTCACTGAAGATTCGGCTGGACGCGATGCGGGCCTCGAAATCGGTGATCGGATTGTGCGGATTGACGATACCGACGTTCGCGACTTCGACGACATTGTCGAGAACATTGCGTTGTATCCCGACAAGACTGTCACGATCACTGTGCTGCGGGATGAAAGCGAGCTTGCAATCCCGGTCACGATAGCCCGGCTCGAACAGGATGACGGTTTTGGTAATAAGGGTGATAGAGGCCTGATCGGCGTTGGGCCGGCAGCGCTGGAGCGGACTTTTGAAGACGTGCCCGCGCTCCAACTGGTGCCGCTCGCGGCCCAGCATTGTTGGAAGCTGACCGGGATGATGGTCACAGGGATCCAGCAGATCGTCACCGGCCAACGATCGATCAAGGAATTGGGCGGTCCGATCAAGATCGCAAAAGTCTCTGGCGAGCGGATGAGCCTGGGTCTGACGGCCTTCATCGAATTCAGCGCGCTTATCTCGCTTAACTTGGCATTCATCAACTTGTTGCCAATCCCTGCGTTGGACGGTGGCCATCTGGCATTCTACGCCGCCGAGGCAGTCCGCCGTAAGCCGGCAGGGCCGCAAGCGACCGAATGGGCGTACCGGACCGGCATTTTGTTGGTCTTGGTGTTCATGGTGGTTGTGACATTTAACGACTTCGTCTCGCTGCCATTTTTTGGCGGTTAGGCGGGGAAAGCGATTGGGTGATCGCACAACTGTCGTGATGCAAGCTTGATTGCACCAAGCGCATGAGGCAGAGGCACTACGGGCTTTATGGGCCCTTTCGAAACGCGCCCGCGGGGAGGCGCACGTGGAATTTTCGCGCCCTGGCGCTTCGGGGTCTGAATGTTCTGGTGTGATAGAGACGGGTTAGACGGGATTTTTACTCAATGAATCGAAGCAATGAGTCAGGCATGCAGTCTGTAACTCCTTCCCATGCGACGCAGCACTCGAATGGTGCAGCGCGCCGCCTCGCTGTCGCACTGACATGTGGCACAATGCTCGCTGGAATGCCCTATGCTGCTTTTGCGCAGGACACCGCCACGCCTGCTTCCGGCAGCTCTGGCGCGCAACCGGCTGCCGCACCAGCGCCAGCACCTGCGCCCGCCGCCAACACTATCCGCACGATCAGTGTTTCGGGTGCCGAGCGGCTCGAACCGACCACGATCCTTAGCTACATCCGTTTGCGTGTCGGGCAGGAATACACTTCGGCTGCGGCAGACCAAGCGCTCAAAGATCTCGGCGCGACAGAGCTGTTCGCGAACTTCAACATCGTAAACAATGCTGGCAATGTCGTTATCACGGTAACAGAGAACCCGGTGATCAACCGGATTGTTCTTGAAGGGAACAAGCGGCTCGATAATGAGAAGATCGTGCCGGAGATCAAGCTTGCTCCGCGCCAAATTTTCACCCGCTCGAAAGTTCGCGCGGACGTCGCTCGCATCATCGAGCTGTACAAGCGTCAGGGCCGGTTTGCGGCGACCGTTGAGCCGAAGATGGTTCAGCTTCCGCAGAACCGCGTCGATATTGTCTTCGAAATATCCGAAGGGCCTAAGTCCAAGGTTCGCCAGATCAACATCATCGGCAACGAGGTGTTCAGCGATGGCAAGCTGCGCGGGGAAATGGTGACCAAGCAAGCGCGGTTCACCCGTTTCTTCAGCTCCAACACCAGTTATGACCCCGACCGTCTCGCATTTGACCAGGCAAAACTGCGCCAATTCTACCTTACCGAGGGTTACGCCGATTTCCGTGTGATCTCCGCTGTTGCCGAGCTGACGCCGGACCAGCGCGACTTCATCATCACCTATGTGGTCGAAGAGGGCGAACGCTACAATTTTGGCGAAG
>JBCCOF010000087.1:0-12738 GCA_039025455.1 Pseudomonadota bacterium
CGATCCGGGTGGAAGGGTGGAGGGCGCGGGTGGCTTGGCTAATCTTAAACATGACTCACAACCTGAGCATGGGGCGCTTCTAGCGCAAGGCCGGGGTCGGTCTCGATCCGCACCTCTTTGCCGCTGCGCCGGGCCAGTTCTTCGATCCAGCGCGGTTTCAGCTTGGCTTTGAGCGCGGGGTGCACGGTCAGCAGCACCGCTCCCGCTCCTTCGACCCGCTCACCAGCCCGCAAAGCGGCGCGCGCGCACAAGCCCACCCGCGACGTGGCAAAGCGATGCAGCAAAGAAGGTCCATCGAGCCGCGCGACCAGTTGGACGAACCCAAAGCCGTTCATCGCGGTGCGCTCATGCGGCCATTCGCCCAGCGCATCGGCCAGCGCCTCGTCTACCGCGCGGCGGTCTGCCTTGCTCTCCAGTGTAGGAAAGTCGATCGCGATGGACCCGCCCAGATCGAACCAGCGCAGCGCCTTAGAAATCGCAGGCACAGCGGCAAGAGCCAGCTCGCGGGGCGGGGCGTCTCCATCCACATCGATCACGGTCATGGCGGGCGTGACGCTGCACAGAATTTCACCACCGGGAAATTCGAGGCTGCCCGAAGAGGCCGCGTGCCAAACCTCCTCCCACAAACCGGCAGGAAATTGCCGCATCGTGGTGCCGGTATTGAAAGGAGTCTGCGACGCTGCACTGCCTGCCTCATTTTCGGGCAGATAGCGTCCCTGTGCGCGTTTGAACCGGCCCCGTTCCGAAATCGGTGCCCGCGAAATACGCAGGTTGAAGCGCGCGCCCTCGGTCAGTTGCGGCGGCAGGTGATCGACCAGCACTTCGGTGCCTGTTTCCAAGGCAGCTACCCCGCGCCGCGCTCCGGAGATCTTCGACACGAGCCGGGCGCTGCCTGTTTCTCCGGCAGTCAGCTCGCCCGGCCAGAGCATTTTGGCCGCGAGCACCTCCCCGCCTTCGACCAGCAGTGCGCGGGTCTCTCCAATGCCTTGCTCGATCAACCAGTCAGCCAATCGCAAACCCCGCCGATTTGAGCAGCGCGCGCGTTTCAAACAGAGGCAGACCCATGACCGAGGAATGGCTCCCCCTGATCCATTGGATTAACCCCTCTGCTGCGCCCTGAATGGCGTATCCGCCCGCTTTGCCCTGCCATTCGTCGCCTGCGAGATAGGCGTCGATTTCCTCGTGCGAGAGCGATTTGAACCGCACGATATTCTCGCTGAGACGCGATCGACTGGTCCCGTCAGGCGCGCGCAGCACCACGCTGGAAAGCACCGTGTGACGCCGACCGGATAGCAATTTGAGACATTCACGCGCTTCATCGGCGCTTTCGGTCTTCGGCAAAATCCGCCGCCCCGCCGCAACAACTGTATCGCCGGCCAGCACAAAGCCGGGCGCATCGACCGCCGCCGCCTTCTCCAGACCCATGCGCAAAGCATAGTCGCGCGGGCGCTCTGCCTTCGCCGGAGTCTCGTCAATATCGGCGGGCTCAATCGCGTCAGGCGTCAGCCCGAGGCGCGCGAGCAAATCGCGCCGTCTCGGCGAAGCGGAAGCCAGAGTAAGGTGTAATGCGCTCAAAGCGCAGCGCTTACGACGGTCCCGGACCGCCGCGACCCGGCATAAAGCGATAGGTGATGCGGGCCTTGGTCAGGTCATAGGGTGTCAGTTCGCACTGCACCTCGTCACCCACCAACACGCGAATGCGGTTCTTGCGCATTTTTCCCGCGGTGTGGCCGAGCACTTCATGACCGTTTTCAAGCTCCACCCGGAACATCGCATTGGGCAGCAACTCAACAACGCGCCCGCGCATTTCGAGGAGTTCTTCCTTGGCCATGTAATTCCTTCATTTTCTGTCGCGGCGCACATTACGCTCGTCGAATACCGCGCGGCGTTTAGCGATGGTGAGAACAAAATGGAAGCCTCGTGCGTTAGTGGCCCAATCGATCCTGTCCCCTGGCCACCCTATTGCCCCCGCGAATGTTCGAGGCGGTCTGGTGCAAACCGATACAAACCAAGTGTTTAATCCTCTTCTGTTCAAGCTCAAAAGGGCGCCATGAAAACCTCTCCCCCGTTTCGTAGCCCACTTTTGGCGGGCGTGTGTCTGGCAAGTCTTGTGGCAAATCCCGCTTGGGCGAATGCCCGGGCAAACGCCAATGACGAAGGCGATTCCACTGCCCAGCAACAGGCTCAGCCGCAGCTTGACGATGAAGAAGACCCGTCTCCGCCCGAGATAGGCACCGGCAGCGGCGAGATTATCGTCGAGGGCGCGCGGCTGCGCGGCCAGCTTGATGTCGAGCAGGCCCCGCTTCTCGAGCTTAACGAGGAAGATATCCTCGCCGAAGGTGCCACATCTATCGCCGATTTGATTACGCAGATAACGAACCAATCCGGTTCCTCTCGCGGAAGAGGCGGGGGCGGTCGCCCGGTCATCTTGATTAATGGCATCCGGATCGGATCATTTCGCGAGTTTGCCAATTACCCCCCGGAATCGCTCGCGAAGGTAGAGGTGTTCCCCGAGGAAGTCGCACAGCGCTTCGGCTTTCCGCCTGATCGCCGGGTCATCAATCTGATCCTCAAGGAAAACTACCGCAACGCCGAGGTCGAGTTCGAATTCGAAGGCCCGTCACGCGGGGGCAATTACACCCGCGAGCAGGAATTGGGCTTCCTCCAGATTGCAAATGGCGGGCGGATCAACGTCAATCTCAGCGCAAACGACACCTCGCTGCTGACCGAGGATGAGCGTGACATCATCCAGACCCCCGGCTCGATCTCTGACATTGCCACCGATCCCGATCAGGCCCCGTTCCGCAGCCTGCGCGCAGACAGCCGCTCGCTCGACGCCAATGTCAGCTGGGCCAAGGCGATTATCGACAGCGGCACGTCGCTGTCCGCAAACGTCAATTACAACCGCAGTGATTCGCGCTCTTTGAACGGGTTGAACACCGTCATCCTGACCGACGATCCCACCGATCCGACCGCCGCCGTCTTGCGTACTTTCGGTGAGGAAACGCCGCTGGAGCAGCGCACATCGACCGATACGATCTCGACCGCCGGCTCGTTCACCAAACCGATCCGCTTTTGGCGGCTGACCAGCACCTTTAATGCGAGCTTGTCTGAATCCACGACCGAGATTGACCAGCGCTTCGACACATCCGACTTCCAAGCGGACGCGCTTGCCGGAACCCTCGCGGTGGATGGCGCTTTGCCGAGCGCGGTCAATAGCGGGTTCGAAACCGCCTTTACCCGCAGCATTTCGGGCAGCACGCTTACGACTTTGCGCGGACCAGCAGCCGATTTGCCGGGCGGCGAATTGCTGACCACATTTGATGTCGGTTACAATTGGACAAATCTGCAAACACAGGACACGCGCAGCGGGCAAAGCGTGGACCTGACGCGCGGCGATCTGTCCACGGGCATGAACATCGTTGTGCCGATAACCAGCCGCCGCAACGGCTTCGCGGATGCCTTGGGCAGTTTCACGTTGAACGGTCAGATCGGGCTGAACCGCCTTTCCGATTTTGGCACATTGGGCGATTACACTATCGGCTTGAACTGGGCGCCGTTCGACAATCTCGATCTTTCGGCGACTTATATCACCCGCGAAGTTGCTCCTTCGCTTGGCGCGCTCGGCAATCCCGAGGTGACGTTTTTCAACGTGCCGGTATTTGACTTTGTGAATGGCGAGACGGTGCTCGCGACAGTCACCAATGGCGGCAATCCCGACCTTCTGGCCGAGACGCAGCGCGACTGGAAATTTGCGCTCAATTGGGAGCTGCCATTCATCGACAACACACGTTTCACGGTCGAATATATTCGCAACCGTTCCGACGATGTGACGCGCGGCTTCCCGACTTTGACGGCAGAGACCGAAGCGGCGTTCCCTGATCGGGTCACGCGCGACGCCTTTGGCACGCTGACGGCGATTGACAGCCGGTTTGTCACCTTTGCCGAGACTCGCGCAGAGCGGCTGAGCTTCAGTCTGTTTACCCGTGGCAGTATTGGTGGATCGCAGCGCGGTGGTCGCCCGGGTGGCGGGCGGCCCGGTGGCGGTCGTTCCGGCGGCGGTCCTCCAGCAAGCGCGCAGGGCGGCCCTCCGGCCAATGCGCAGGGCGGTCCTCCAGCCAGTGCCCAAAGTGGCCGTCCCGCTGGCGGGCCTCCGGGTGCAGGCGGCCCTCCTGGCGCAGGTGGCCCACCAAGCGCCGATCAACGCGCGGCATTTATGGCTTTCCGCGAGCGGCTCTGCGCCGATGACGGGCTCGATAATCTGATCCGTCTGGCCGAGGCGATTGATGCCGGACAGGACGTGTCCGCCTTTGTCCCCGGTGGCGGCGTTGAGAGGCTCAAGCGTTTGCTCAACCGCGCGCGGGCCGAAGATGGCTCGATTGACCCAGAGCGGCTCGCGGCCATTCGCGAGCGGATTTGCAGCATTGATCCGGCGATGTTCGGCGGACGCCGAGGTGGTGGCGGGGCAGGGCGCCCCGGTGGACCTCCGGCTCAATCGGATGGTGCCCCCAACGCCGCGAATGGCGAAACCGCCCAAGCAGGCGCGCCGGCAGGCGGCGCAGAAGGCGGCCCGTCCCCCGCAGCGGCGGCGTTCCGCGCGCGCGCCTGCGGCGATGACGGCCTCGCCGCGATCCGCGAATTAATCGGCAAGATCGAACGCGGCGAAGATGTCTCGGACGTCCTCCCCGGTGTCGATCCAGCCTTTATCAAGCTGGGCCTAGACCAAGCGCGCGATGCCGACGGCAATATCCCGGACACGGTGCTCGAACAGTTCCGCACGCGCTTTTGTGCCGCGTCGCCGCAAGGCGCGCAGGGAGGCGGTCAGGGCGGCCAATCAGGTGGGCAGAGTGGACGACGCGGCGGCGGCGGTCCGGCCTTCAACCCGCTCTCGCGCCGGGGCAGGACGGGCTTCAACTATTTCCTCTCGCTCAACCACTCGATTGAGCTGAACAACGAAATCCTCATCGCGCCCGGCCTGCCGGTGCTCGACCAACTCGATGGTCAGGCGACGGGCGCGTTCGGCTTCCCGCGTCATACCAGCAGGCTCGAAGGCGGTATTTTCGGTTCCGGCGTCGGATTGCGACTGTCGGGCCGCTATATCGGCACGACGCGGCTTGACGGGTCGGGTCAGGTGGCCAGCACCGATCTCTTCTTCGATGATCTGGTGACGTTCAATGTGCGGATTTTCTCAGAGCTCGGCCAGCTGTTTGGCAACAATGAGGGCATCCTAAAGAACACCCGCGTCAGCCTGCGCGCGGACAACATTCTGGATGCCCGGCGACAGGTCACAGATGCGAATGGCGACACGCCGATCAACTATCAGCCGTTCCTGATCGATCCGATTGGCCGGTTTATCGGGATTGATCTGCGGAAGTTGTTTTAGGTTTTTTGGACTTTCTTGGTTTCGAGCACCCATCCGGGCGCTCGTCCTCGGCGCAATTACTCCGTCGCTTCGCTACTACGGGCACCTGCGGGCGGGCGGTCGCCCTTTGACTGCCGTGCCCAAGAACAGGCGATTACTTAAGTGGCGCAGTGCCAAACGGTCGCGAAGCGACCGCAAGCGCGACCGCGCGTCCGCAGCGACGCGGCCTTCAGGCCGTATGAGCGAGGAAATCGCGCCGGCGGATGCCGGTGCGCAAACAAAAACGCCCGGATGGGCTGCGCAAACAAAAACGCTTTAGTTTGGAAACATCCAGCGGTGCACCGGTTGCGGCTCGAAGGGCATCCAATCGTCGTCGGCTTGTGCCAGACGGTCGGCGATTGCGACCATTACGCTTGGGTTGACACCCAAGCCCAAATGGCTGGCATAGACCTCGATATTCTCGGATGGATGTTTGCCGCCCGGCTGAATGCTCCCGCGCCAGTGCACAACCCCGTCGGTCTTGGTGAAGATCGAGGTGGTCGGAACCGGCGGCGCTTCGTTAAGCCCGGTGAACTGCCCGCCGCGAAGGTTCTCTGGCTCGTCGCCGTTGAAAAATTCGAACAAACGCGCCGCATTGGTGTGGCCGCGATCATCGGTGATCGGGCTGCCCAGGCTGATAACAAAGCGGACCTTATCCGGACTGAGCTTGGCGATTTCGCGCGCAAGAACCCCGCCGAGGCTCCACCCGATGATCGAGACCGGGCGTCCGCTGACCTTGAAGAGCCGGTCGAGCTGCGCTTCCAGCCGCGCGACCAATTCCTCGTTCACGCGCACATTGCGCCCCGAATCCCAGCCATGCGCGTCATATCCAAGGTCCGCGAGAAGCCCGCGCATCGGCGCGGTCGAACTGTTTGACGCCATGAAGCCCGGCATCACCAGCACCGAGTGACCGTCCCCGCTTGCAAGGTTGGAGAGGAACATGCGGCTGGCGTAAAATGCGCCAAGCTCGAACATCGCGCGCCCTTCCGCGAAGGTCCAGAGCCGGTGCGGCGCGGTTGGGATGTAGTTTTTGTCCAAAGGTCCGAAATCCATCGCTGAGCTTGCCATCAATTCGTCTCCTTGGCTGCGCCACCCGACGCTTTTGATGCTGGTTTTTGTGTTCGAGGTTTGCTGGCTGCGGGCTTTTTCGCAGCTGGCTTGGCGGTTTTCGGCTTGGCCTTCTTGGAAGCAGCGGCGGCCTTTTTCGCAGGCGCCTTTTTCGCAGGCGCCTTCTTCGTCGGTGCGGGTGCAGCCTTTGCCGCGGCCAGCATCTCGTCAAAGCTGTCCTGCAGACATTCCGCATAGAACTCAGGATCGGGCATGATGTCGCGGCATGCGGTGAAGCTGATAATCGCCTCATCGACATAGCTTTGAACAACATGCGCAAGGCCCAGACCGTCGGTCAGACAGATCAGCGAAAGCGCCATGCTCTCCATTCGCGCGCCTGCCGAATAGATCGGGATGGGCGGACCTGGCACATTGGTCACCACGGTGTTGAACGGCATCGCCAGCCGGTGCGCGATGCTGACCCGGTTAAACAATTGCGCGCCCAGCGCCATGTAGAGCGCGGGGTTGACCTTGCTCACCTCGGTCATGGTGCGCGCGCCAATGGCGTTGGTCATCGCCTTGGAATTCTTGGTCTGCGAGAACACGTATTCGAGCCGCTCGACCGGGTCGGCGAGATGCGAGCCAAGCGGGGCGATCATCGCCGAGACCTGGTTGCCCATATCGCCCTTTTCACCGTCAGAGCGGACCGAGATCGGCGCCATGGCGGTCATCGTGCTTTTTGGCAGGTCGTCCTTGGCGGTAAGATATTTGTTGAGCGCTCCGCCGATAATGGCGAGCGCGACATCGTTGACCTTGGCTTCGGGCAGAAGCGCGCGGATGGCTTTCACATCGGCCAGCTTGAAGCTGCGTCCTTCGACCACGCGGTGCGGCGAAATCGACCTGTTAAAGCGGGTGCGCGGCGGGACAAGGTCGCTCGAAACCTTGAAGTCGCGCGTAACCAGCCCCTTGATCGCGCTTGCGACGCCGGGGACGGCCTGCGCGGCAACCTGCGCCTGTTTGAGCGGGTTCATCAGCGCATTGATGTAAGACTTGCCGAGCAATTCGACCGGACCGGGTATTTTCTCGGGCTTCCAGGTATCGGGCTGTTGCGGGGCGGCGGCGTGCGGATCGAGCGTGTGGATCGCTTCCATCAGGTCGATGCCCGACATCCCGTCAATCGCCGAATGGTGCACCTTGGTCACAAAAGCGAAGCAGCCGGGCGGAAAGTCGCGGACATTTTCCAGACCCTCGACCACGGTGAATTCCCATGGTGGGCGATTGAGGTCCATGGGCCGCGCATGGATGCGGGCGGTCTGGATGCACAATTGCCGCCAATCGCCGGGCTTGGGCAGGGCGATATGGCGCACATGATATTCGAGGTCGAAATCGGGGTCTTCGATCCAGTAAGGATAATCGAGATCGAACGGGACCCGCACGAGCCGCTGACGCATGGTTTTGGAAAGCTGCAAGCGCGATTCAAAGAAATTTAGAATATCCTTGAACCGAACAAATCCACCCGGAGCGGTCTCCGGATTGTAGATCAGCATATTGCCGATATGCATCGGCGAATTCGGCGATTCCATCGCCACGAATGATGAATCCATGCCCTGCAATTGGCGCAAGGGTCTCTCCTGCATTTACGCCCTGCCGTAAGGGCAGGGGACCGGTGCAAAATCGCGCCGGTCTTGGCTCTTTTTGAGCTCTGTCAGAGGGCGTAGGCACAAAGAGTTGACAAAACAAGTTTACGTTTGCGTCAGGTGTTGCACCTGCGAAGGCAATTGCGAAACTTTATTGCGCTGCGAGGCTTTCTCCTGCGGCCATGCCGCTGGCCCACGCCCATTGGAAATTGTACCCGCCCAGCCATCCGGTCACGTCCACGGCTTCGCCTATCGCGTAGAGGCCGGGGACGTTTTTGGCTTCCATCGTGCGTGAGGAGAGCTCGCTTGTCGCAATCCCGCCTATGGTGACCTCTGCCTTGGCAAATCCTTCAGTCCCGTTGGGGGTGAAGCGCCAATCGGCGAGCTTTGCGGCTGCCTCGCGCAGCACCTTATCCGGAACATTGCCCAGTTCACGCTCGATCCCCAACCGATCAGCCAGCGCGTCGGCCAAGCGATCGGGCAGATGCTCGCGTAGGATCGCCTTGATCCCCGCGCGCGGATGATCGCGCTTCAGGCCAAGCAGCCAGTCGGCGTCCTTCTCTGGCAGAAACGTGATTCCGACATCCTCGCCATGGCGCCAATAGGATGAGATTTGCAGGATCGCAGGGCCGGAGAGGCCCTTATGCGTGAACAGGGCTGCCTCGGCGAATTCGGTGCGCTTCTTGCCCGGACCCGCGCGCGCTCTGACCGGCGTCGCAACGCCCGACAATTCGCGGAACAGCACATCATCCCCGCCCAAAGTCAGCGGGACGAGGGCAGGGCGTGGCTCGACGACTTTCAGGCCGAATTGCCGCGCGAGGTCATAGGCGAAGCCGCTCGCGCCCATCTTGGGGATCGACGGGCCTCCGGTGGCGATTACCAGCGCTGGCGCAGAGAAACTCTCGCCCCGCGCCATCACGCCGAATTGCCCGGCATCGTGCACGACTTCGGCCACATCCGCGCCGCAGATCACGTCGACTGTGTCATCGGGGCACTCGTCGAGCAGCATTTGCACAATCTGCCGCGCCGACCCGTCGCAAAACAGCTGTCCGAGCGTTTTCTCATGCCATGCAATGCCATGCCGGTCGACCAGACCGATAAAGTCGCGGGGTGTGTAACGCGCCAGCGCCGATTTGGCGAAGTGCGGATTGGCCGAGAGGAAATTGCCCGGCCCGGTGTTCACATTGGTGAAGTTGCAGCGCCCGCCGCCCGAGATCAGGATCTTCTTCCCCGGCTTCTCCGCCTTTTCGAGCACCACGACGCTAAGGCCCCGCTGACCGGCGCGCGCCGCACACATCAGCCCCGCTGCGCCGCCTCCCAGAATGATCGCATCATAGTGTCGCATCAGATCACCTTTTGGCGTGGGCGATAGGCGCGCGCGGTGAAAAAGGAAACGGGCGCGGATTGCCAATCGCGTGGCCCAATGCCTATCTGACAGCCATGTCTCGCACCGAAGCCGGATCACCGCACAATCCCGCTGGGCCCGAGCGTTTCAACGAGGAGCGCGCGGCCTACACCGTATCGCGCGCGCAGCCAAATCTCGAAGCGGGGGTCACGGCGATCCGCGAGGTGGTGAAGACGCTCAAGCCGATCCCCGGTGTCTACCGCATGCTAGATGCGCGCGGCGATGTGCTGTATGTGGGCAAGGCGCGCTCGCTTAAGGCGCGGGTGGCGAATTACACCCAGATCAACGGGCTGACCGGGCGGCTGCAACGCATGGTCAGCCAGTGCCGATCCATGGTGATCGTCACCACTAATTCCGAGGCTGAGGCGCTGCTGCTCGAAGCGCAGTTTATCAAGCGTTTCCGCCCGCCCTTCAACGTGCTGCTGCGCGACGACAAGAGCTTTCCCTTCATCCTGCTGCGCGCCGATCATGACTTTCCGCGCATCCACAAACATCGCGGCGCGCGCCGGGCGAAGGGCAATTATTATGGCCCGTTTGCAAGCGCCGGAAGCGTCAACACGACACTCAATGCACTGCAAAAACTGTTCCTGCTAAGGTCTTGCACCGACAGCTTTTTCAACAATCGCGACCGGCCCTGCCTGCTCTATCAGATCAAGCGCTGTTCCGCGCCATGCGTGGGGCGGGTGTCGCAGGACGATTATGACGGGCTGGTCAAACAGGCGAAGGATTTCCTAGCGGGCAAATCCAGCCAGGTGCAGGCCGACCTCGAAAAGCAGATGGCTGCGGCGGCAGAAGACCTCGATTTCGAGACCGCAGCGATCCTGCGCGACCGGCTGCGCGCGGCAACCTTTATCCAGGGCTCCCAAGCCATCAACGCCAGCGGGGTGGGCGATGCCGATGTCTTCGCGCTCGCGGCCAAAGGCGGGCATATCGGGGTGCAGGCCTTCTTCATTCGCGGCGGTCAGAATTGGGGCCACCGCGCCTTCTTCCCTTCGCACACCAAGGAGGTGGACGAGGCGCAGGTGCTCGCCAAGGTGATGCTGCAATTCTACGAGGAAGTGCCCCCGCCGCCGACCATTCTGGTGGACCGGGAGCTTCCCGAGCGTGAGTTGATCGAAGCGGCGTTGGGCGAGGTGGCGCGGCGCAAGGTGGCCATTTCCGTCCCCCAGCGCGGCGACCGGCGAAAGCTGCTTGGCCAAGCGAGCCGCAACGCGGTCGAAGCGCTCGACCGGCGGCTGGCCGAGACCGGCACCAAGGCCACGGTCAACCGCGACCTCGCCGAATTCCTCGAACTGGACGCCCCGCCCGAGCGGATCGAAGTCTACGACAACTCGCACATTCAGGGTGCAAAGGCCGTGGGCGCGATGGTCGTCGCCAGCCCCGAAGGCTTCGAGAAATCGCAGTACCGCAAGTTCAACATCAAGGAAGCGCAGACCAACGACGATTTCGGGATGATGCGCGAAGTGATGCGCCGCCGCTTTCGCAATCTAGCCGAGAACCCCGACGGGGCGGAGGGCAAGCGCAACAGCCACGAGACAATCTGGCCCGACCTTGTGCTCGTCGATGGCGGCAAGGGACAGCTGTCATCGGTTATGGAGGTGCTCGAAGAGCTGGGCATCGCCGATGAGGTGCCGGTGGTGGGTATCGCCAAAGGCCCGCATCACGGGCGCGAGGGGCGCGAAGTGTTCCACTTCCCCGATGGCCGCGAAAAGACGCTGCCGACCAATTCGCAAGTGCTGTTCTACGCCCAACGCCTGCGCGACGAGGTCCACCGCTACGCCATCGGCGCGCACCGTGCGAAGCGCTCCAAAGCGATCACCGCGAGCCCGCTGGACGAAATCCCCGGCATAGGCCCGGCCCGCAAACGCGCGCTGCTGCTGCATTTTGGAACCGCGTCAAAAGTCCGTGCCGCGGCGCTTGAAGACCTGCAACGCGCTCCCGGCGTGAGCGACAAGGTCGCGCGGCAGATCTATGACTTTTACCACGCGAGCGGCTAGGCCCACGTCATGCAGTTGCCCGAAGCCAAAGTGAGCGTCGAAACGATCGGCGAAGAACGAGAGCCGCTGGTTATCATCGACAATTTCACCGGCCAGCCAGAACGGCTGCGCGAAATGGGATATCACGCGCAATATTATCCTGCCGGCGTCGATTATCCGGGCAGGCGCGGTCCGGCTGACCCGTCCTATCTCGACATCAGGCGCGATCTGATGATGCAAGTGATGGCGCGCGTGTTCGGGCTGTCGCGCAGCATTCAATGCGAAGTGGCTGCCTTTTCGATCGTCTCGCTTGCTCCGGATGAACTGAGCCCGCGCCAAAGTATCCCGCACCACGATCACTCCGATCCCGGACGGGTTGCGATCATGCACTACCTCGATGGACCCGAGAGCGGCGGGACCGCGTTTTACCGCCATCGCCGCACCGGATTCGAGAAAATCACTCCCGAACGCGAGGTCGCCTATGCTGCCGCGCTGCAAGAGGATGACCGCGAATTCGGGCCAGTCCAGCCGGGCTATCCGTCAGGAAACAGCGAGCGCTTCGAACAGATCGCAGCGGTCGAAGCGCGTGCCGACCGGCTCGCGCTCTACAGAGGGCGCAGCCTGCATTCCGGCATCGTTCCCGACCCCTCCGCGCTAAGCGGGGATCCGCGCCAAGGACGGTTGACGGTCAATATGTTTCTTTACGGCACGTGAGGCGATGCATTGGTCTGTGGTCAGACTCATGGATTCCCGCTTTCGCGGGAATGACGAGGGTGCTGGATTATTCTGACATCCCCCCCTCTTCGTCAATCCCGCGAAAGCGGGAATCCAGTAATATAGTGGCGTGAAAAACGACTTCAGCCCGA
Source organism: Pseudomonadota bacterium (assembly GCA_039025455.1). Classification (GTDB taxonomy): domain Bacteria; phylum Pseudomonadota; class Alphaproteobacteria; order Sphingomonadales; family Sphingomonadaceae; genus Erythrobacter. The sequence goes on from JBCCOF010000087.1 coordinate 12,333, forward strand.
CCGTTTATCTTATGGCTTCGGCCAAGCACGGCACGCTGTATCTCGGCGTAACTTCTGACCTGATCCAGCGCGTCGCACAGCATCGCGCGGGGACATTTGGCGGCTTCACAGCCAAATACGGGATCAAACGACTCGTCTGGTTCGAACAGCATTCGACCATGGAACTGGCTATCCATCGCGAGAAGCGGATCAAGAAATGGCGACGGGCTTGGAAGGTCGAACTGATCGAGGAGTCCAATCGTGGGTGGCGCGATCTGGCGGAGGATTGCGGGTTTGAGCCATTGTGATGGTGGTGGTCTGGGTGGATTCCCGCGTGCGCGGGAATGACGAGGGTATTGGAGTTTTGTAAAAACCCCCCCATAGTCAATACCCCGCCCCCGGGCATACACTAGCAAAGGGCGGGGCC
>JBCCOF010000088.1:0-12658 GCA_039025455.1 Pseudomonadota bacterium
CGGTCTGGCGCGCATCATCCTCATCGGCGATTTCAACCGTTGCTCCAAAGAACACGCGGTCCTTATCGGGCTGCTGCGCGGGATCGACTACCCGCAGGGCCTTCATTCGGCGGGCGAGATAGCCCAGCTCGCGGTCAATCTCGCGCATGCGCTTGCGGCCATAGAGATAATCGCCATTCTCGCTGCGGTCGCCATTGCCCGCTGCCCAGCTGACAATCTCGACGATCTCGGGCCGCTCTGTGCCAAGCAGGTGGTCATACCGCGCCTTGAGCGCAGACATCCCCTGAGGCGTGATCGGAGGCCCTTGTTTTACGGTCATACAGGACTGGCGGTTAGGGAAGGAAGCGGTCAACCGTACGCGGCAGACCGGCCTTTTCGGGATACATATGCGAATAGCTCACCGCATTGCCGATCACGCGCATGATGTAATAGCGGGTTTCGAAATTGGCGGGGATCTTCTCGACCCATGTGACCCAGTCGATATCGCCGCGACGCGGATCGCCGTTGAGGCGCAGCCACTGGTTCACGCGGCCTGGCCCGGCATTGTAGGCTCCCACGGCGAGCGGATAGGCCCCGCCGTAATAGTCCATCATCCGCGCAAAATAAGCATCGCCCAGTTTGATGTTGTACTGCGTGTCGCTGAACAGCGCCGATGGCCGATAGGACAGGCCCAGTTTGCCCGCTTGTTCTCGCGCGGTGCCCGGCATCAACTGCATCATCCCGCGAGCGCCAGCATGGCTTTTGCGGGTCCGGTCGAACTCGCTTTCCTGCCGCGAAATGGCGTGCGTCATCGTCCAGTCATTGACCACGGGCGTCTGGACAGTTGGGAATCCCGCCCGCTCAAAGCCTTTGAGCCCGTTCTCGCCGCCCTTCATGCCAATCACCACGGCCATTTCAGGCAGGCCGGTCTGCATCGACAGCTCGTGAACCAATGCCATTTGCTCGGGCGTTTGGGCCCAATCGCCGATGGCTTGGAAGAAACGCCGCTCGGTGCGCCAATCGCGCCGGTTTGCGGCGATAGCGCGGATCGCCTGTGTCAGCGGCTCGCGGTTGAACGCGGCCCGCATGTCCGGATCCTGACTTGGCTGGGGCAGGGCGGCGAATTGCGGCATCGGACGGCCCAGAGCGCTCAGCGCCAATTGGCCGTAATAATAATGCGGGTAAGCCGCAGCCATTTCGAAATAGCTGTTGGCCTCGGCGGTGCGTCCTGCTGCACGCGCCGCGCGGCCAGCCCAGAAAAAGCCCTTCGCGCGGGTCAAGGGCGTGCGCGCGGCCTTGCCATAGCGCAGGAACATCTGCGCTGCGCTCGCGCCGTCATTCATCCGCCAAAGGGCATTGGTGCCGCCCTTCCACATCAGATCGGTGTATTTGTCGCGCAGCTTGAATGAGCCTTGCGAAATGTCTGTGTCCGGCGCGAAGAGATCGTCGGTCCGGCTGGCGATGCGCACTGTATCGGCAACGCTGGCCTTCTCCGCCAGTGCCAGCATGTCACTGACAAGCTCTTCTGCATCGAAAGCGGGGGCTGCGAAAGCGGGGCGGTTGGCGAAAACCTGAATCGCAGAACTGTTCTGACCTTTGGCCCGCAAGTGATTCACGAGGTTGAACATATAGCCCGCATCGCGCGTCGCGGCATTGGGAATGGCCATGCCAGCATCGCGCGGCATTGTGCCGTTGAGCAGCGACAGGCGAGCCATCGCAAGCTCGCGCGCTTGCGGCGACAGGCGGATCATCTGGCGCGTCGCAGCTGCGCGCTGACCCTGCCACAACAGCGCATCGGCGCGGGCATCATGATCGGCCGTGGTGAAGGTGTTTCCGAACATGCTGAGGATGTAAGCCTCGGCCTGATCGCTCATCCTGCCTCCGCGCCACGCGGCGAGCGCCATTTTGGCGGCTTCGGGGCGTTGCTTGCTAGCCAGCGCGAGAGCATAGCCAGCGCGCCCTTGATTGGTCAGCGGCGGCTGCCTGTCAAAATACTGCACAACCGCATCGGACGACGGATTGGATTTGGACAGAGCGGCTTCGGCGCGTTCGCGGATGATCCCCATGCGCGGGAAATCGGGATAAGTCGCCGCAAAGCTGGCATATTGTGCAAAGCCAAGATTGCGGGTTTTTTGCAGATATTCCCATTGATTGATGGCTTCACCAATGGGTCGCTGTTGCTGCGCCACCATGGACTGCCCACCCATCTGGGCCGAAGAGGGAGTGGCAATGGCCGCGAGGCTGGCCGTGGCGAGAGCGATTAACGCGATTGGCCGTGCAAAGGGGGGCTTTGCAGAAATGGGGCGGGCAAACACGTTTTGAGGGGGCATTTTAGAAGGCATGCTGGACATGATGCCGGTCGGCTCCTTATCAGGCGCTGAATATGTAAACACTGGCGCATTAATCTACGCAACGCCAGCATGATAAATGTCTCAACGAGGGATAAAGCAATGTTTCGCGGTTCAATTCCCGCTCTGGTGACTCCTTTTCGCGACGGATCGTTTGACGAGGCCGCTTTTCGGCGGCTCGTCGACTGGCAGATCGAGCATGGCAGCGCAGCTTTGGTGCCCTGCGGGACGACAGGTGAGGCCTCCACCCTGTCCAATGCCGAGCACCACCGCGTGATCGAGGTCTGCATCGAACAGGCGGCGGGCCGGGTTCCGGTGATCGCCGGATGCGGCAGCAACGATACCAAGAATGCGCTGCTGCATATGAGCTTTGCGAAAAAAGCGGGCGCGGCGGCGGGGCTTTGCGTTGCGCCTTATTACAATCGCCCGAGCCAGGCAGGGCTGATCGCGCATTTCAGCCATCTTGCCGAGAACAGCGACCTGCCGATCGTGCTCTATAATGTGCCCAGCCGCACAGTGACCGATATCGAAGATGAAACGGTCATCGCGCTGGTCCGCAAGTTTCCCGACCAGATCGTCGCCATTAAGGATGCGAGCGGTGACCTGTCTCGCGTCGCCGATCATCGCATGGGCATCGGGCGCGAATTCTGCCAGCTTTCGGGCAATGACGAGCTGTGGCTCCCGCACAATGCAGCCGGAGGCAGAGGCGCGATTTCGGTCACGGCCAATGTTGCGCCTGCCCTGTGCGCCGAGTTTCAGGAAGCGATCAACAACAACGAATTGCAGCGCGCGCGCGAGTTAAACGACCGGCTGTTCCCGCTGCATTACGCGATGTTCTCCGACGCATCGCCTGCTCCGGTGAAATACGCGCTCAGCCGCGTACATGGGTGGATCGAGCCGACCGTGCGCCTGCCGATTGTCGAAGCAAGCGCGGAAGCGCGCGCCGCGGTCGATGCGGCGCTGGAGCATGCGGGGTTGATCTAAGCGGCGCTCAATCCGCCGGATTGTGCTCTTCGACAAAGGCGACGGCGGATTTCAGCATCTCCTTGCGCGTCGCAGGCTGCGAGAGGAAGTGATCCTCGCCATCCAACGTCACCAGTTCCACCGGCTTGCCCGCATCTTCGAGCGCATCCTGCATCTGCACCGCCTGCGCATAGGGCACTACGGTGTCGTCTTTCCCGTGGATGAGCAGGACGGGCGCATCGGCTTGCTTGGCGAACTTGGTCGGTGAGATTGAATCAAGATCGGTACGCTCGCCAAACATGGTGCGCATAGAGCGCGAGAGCAGATTGCGCGTGTCGGGCGAGGTGTAGAGCATTTGATCCTCGACATTGGCGACGCCATTGACTGAGACGGCGCAGCGGTAAATGCCGTTTTGCAGCGTCACCCCGGCCAGCGCGGCATAGCCACCATAGCTGGCACCGACGATGCAAACGCGCTTCGGATCGACAATGCCCTTTTCGGCCAGAGCGGTGACGCCATCGGACTTGTCGGTCTGCATTTTGCGCCCCCATTCGCCATTGCCCGCTTCGGTGAAAGCAGCGCCGCGCCCGGTCGAGCCGCGAAAATTGGGCTGGAACACGGCATAGCCGCGCGATGCGAACCCTTGCGCCCACCAATCGAAGCCCAGCGTGTCATAACTCGCCGGGCCGCCATGGGGCAGCAGGATGAGCGGCAGGTCCTTGGCCTCGCGCCCCGGGGGCAGGGTCAATATGCCATCCATCTCCAACCCGTCTTGTGCGGTGTAATCGACGCGCGACACCTTGCCGATGGCGCGTCCTTGGATCGCGGGGCGCTCCAGCCCGACAATCGCGCGGGCATTGCTCGCCGAATCCACCCGAAACCACGTGCCGCTGTCGTAATTGCCGCTGGTGGCGACGATCAGTGTGGCGAGGTCGGGGGTGAAGTCGAAGACATTAATCCCGATGCCTTTGCGCTTGCGAAAAGCGTCGTAAACGGCTTGCAAGCGGGCCTGGTTGGACTCATCGGTCAGGCGGTATTGACGATCGATTCCCTGAACGCCCAAGACTGTATCGCTTAACGGGTCTACGATAATCTCGGACAGCGTGATGTCGTCCCAAACGGCGCGCGGCTCCTTCGCCTGTTCGGACGCCTCCAAATAGCCGAAGTCTTGCTCTGCCTCGTTATAGAGCGAGTAAATGATGCTTTCGCCGTCGCTGCCAAAGCCCTTGAGATCGACCTGTCCGCGCGCCTCGCGACCGCGCGCGACGGTTTTGCTGTTGGCGTTGCGAATGTTCCAGTCACCGGTGCGCACATTGATGTCGAGCCGCGCGCCAATCGTGCCATCTGCTGCGACGAGCCAGTCGCGTATGGTCGGGCGGTCGGGCGCGTAATCGGCGAGCTTGGTTTCCCCGCTCAGCAGATCGACCTCAAACAAGGCGGCGGCATCATCGAGCAAGGTGTTGCGCACTCCCGACGCTGTTCCCCTGCGAAATCCTCCGAAGAATCCCTTCCAGCGCCCTTCGACCTCACGAATGCCGTAAAATCCGGCAACGGCGTTGGCGATGGAGGGCTGACCTGCGAAGATCGAGACGACCGGCTGCGCATCGTCGAGCGGGATGACATTGCCGCGCCACCATTCGACTTTACGGCGCAGATATTGGTCGGGAAGTTTGCCGGTCTCTGTGCGTAGCAGAAGGATCGCCTGTTCGCCCGCCCAATAGATCCCGCGTACCTTCGCATCGCCGACCACCAATTGCTTCACAGGCGCGCCGGTCTTGTCGAGCACAAGGATCGCCCGCTGCCCGCGCACGGTCGTCAACAAGGCAGTGAAATTGCCGCTGGGCGAGAGGATCGCTTCCTCGACCGCAGGCAGATCACCGTAATACTCGAGCGGCGGCACCTGAATGGTCTGCTGAGCCAATGCTGGCGTTGCAGCGAGGCTGATGGCCACCGGCAGGGCAAGAGCATGAAGGGCGGCGAGAAATGCGGTGCGCATGGGGCGTGGCCTTATGGAACGGGGTGTGACTACGATAATCGTCCGCTTGCCCGGGAAATCAAGGGTTTCGCGCCGCTCAAGCCGACTTCGCTTGGCTAAACCCCAAACACCTCCTATCTGGCGCGCATTATGGCACGGCCCAAACCAGAGACTTTCGATAAACAAAAGACCGTCGCGGAAAATCGCCGCGCGCGGTACGATTATCATATCGAGGACAAATATGAGGCGGGCCTTGCCTTGCAGGGGACCGAGGTCAAAGCGCTGCGTGCAGGGCAGGCGACCATTGCCGAAAGCTATGCCGAAGTGCGCGACAATGCGGTGTGGCTGATCAACGCCAACATTCCGGAATACAGCCACGGCAACCGGCTCAACCACGAACCGCGCCGCCCGCGCAAATTGCTGCTCCATGCACGCGAGATCAGCCGCTTGTTCGGCGCGGTCGAGCGCAAGGGGATGACGCTGGTTCCGCTCTCGATCTATTTCAATGGGAAGGGCCGAGCGAAGGTCGAACTGGCTCTGGCCAAGGGCAAGCAGGCGCACGACAAACGCGCGAGCATCAAGGATCGCGACTGGAAACGCGACAAAGCGCGCCTGATGCGCGAGCAGGGATGATGGCGCGGATGATTCAGGCGCTAGTCAGATCGATTTGAATAACCATATGGCAATCATGGTGGTCTACACACAGCACGTCCGGTTTTTCCAATGCGGTTGCTCGCGCAGCGCCCGCGCTGCGGGGCGTTTGTGAGTAAGAACAAGACAAGCAACTGGGCCGCGGAGAAGATCCGCAAATATATGCCCTCGCGCGACGAGTTGGCGGGCAATCGTTATCTCGCTCCGATTGCGCACCGGTTTTTGTCGCCCGAATTGTGGCGCTTTACCCGCCGTTCGGTGCCGCGCGGTGTTGCTCTGGGGCTGTTCAGCGCCTTTATCATCCCGATTGGCCAGATTTTCCTCGCAGCCTTCGTCGCATTGCCTGCGCGCGCCAATGTGCCGCTCGCCGCTTTGACGACCTTTATCACCAACCCGTTCACGCTGCCGTTCTGGCTGGTGGTCGCCAATCAGGTTGGCAAATTCATGCTCCAGATCGACGCGGCCACCGCTGGCGTTGCGAACGAACAGGTGGCGAGCGGATGGTGGAGCACATTTTCCAGCTTTTTCGAACTGGCGGGCGTCACCGCATTCGGATTTCTGGTCCTCGCGGTGGTCTCGGCTGCAATCGGGTATCTTGTGGCCAGCGGGGTTTGGCGCGTTGTGGTCGCACGAAAGCGGGCAAAACGCCTCGCGCAAATGGAAGCCCGTCTCGACCAGCGGCTGAAGGCGAATTAAAGCACTCAAAGTGATGCGCAGCCGCGAAGATTAGCTGTTGCGGGCCCATTGGCGGGCCCAAAGGCGGGCGGTGCACGAGCGGGAAATCGGATGCGTTTGGACGAGCTGACCAATTCTCACCCGGAAACAGACAACCGGCTGATGCTGGGGCTGCTGGGCGCTGCGCTCGCTGGAAGCGCGCTGGTGGTATTTGTCGCAACCTCTGATTTTGTCCTCAGTACAGTGTTCTTTCTGGGGCTGGCGGTGCTGGTTCTGGCGGTGTTTTTGATCGAGCGGTTGCGCGCCGCGCCGAGCGAGCGCGCTTCGACATTGCATGATTGGTCGGTGACGGTCGCCGCGATCGAAGAAGCGGGCGAAGCGATTGCCATAACCGACCGCGCGAACCGGCTGGTCTGCGCCAACAGCGCATTCACCGATGGGTTTGGTCCCGGCAGCGCGCCGCCTTCGCTTCCGCTGGAGCGCGAAGAACTCGAAGCGATCACACGCCTTGCGCGCGAGGCATGGCGCGATGGTACGGCCCAGCTTGATGAAATGGCCAGCGATGATGGCGCGCAATTCTGGAGCGTTTCAGCCCAGCGCGCGGGAAGAGGCGAGGACCATCTGATCTGGCGCTTTCGCCCGATCCTCGAAATTGCCGATATCGGCTTTGACGATCTCGATTTGACCGGACCCATCGGGCAATTGCTCAGCCGCGCCGGCATTGAAACCGCAATCACCCATTCCGACGGCGTAATCCGTTCGGTCAGCGCCGGTTTTGCCGAGCGGGCTGTGGGCGATCCGACCGCGACCTTGGCCGGGCAGGATTTTGTCTCGATGCTGCGCACCGATGAGCGGGACCGCATTCACTTCTCGCGAGAGGGGCGGGGCGGGACGCCGCAAACGCTGATCGACGTGCCTCTGGTCGATCCGGACAGCACGCACGGCGTCGGCCCTGATGAGGCCACGTCGCTGATGCTGCTGGTCGATAGCGGGGTGGGCATTGGCAGTGGCTATGACGGCTCGTCCAAAGCTGGGGTCGCGCAGCTAGACGCTCTCTTGGGGCAGCTCCCGTTGGGTCTGGCAATGACGGATCGCGACGGGCGGTTTCTGTTTGGCAATGAGGCATTCCTGCGCTCGGTCGAACGCGAGGGGCGCGGCCTGCCCGCTTTCCCGACCGATCTTGTGGTGCGCGAGGACAAGGCCGCGCTTTCCGATGCCGTTCGCCGCCACGGTCGCGGCCCGGCGACCAGCGGCAATATGGCGGTTAGGCTCAGCTCTCAGCCCGAGGAGCCGGTTTCGCTGGGGATCGCAGGCGTGCGCGGGCTGGGCGAACCTGCGGTGCTGATCAGCCTCGCGGATTCGAGCGAGGAAAACCAGCTCAAGCGACAGGTGGCGCAGGCGACCAAGATGCAGGCCGTGGGTCAGCTTGCGGGCGGGGTCGCGCATGATTTCAACAATGTGCTGACGGCAGTGATCGGCACTTGCGATCTGATGCTGCTGCGTCATACGCCGGGCGACAGCGATTATGACGATATCCAGCAAATCCGCGCCAATTCCAGCCGCGCCGCCTCGCTGACCCGCCAATTGCTCGCCTTTTCGCGCCAGCAGACGCTGCGCCCAGAAATCCTGCAATTGCCCGATGTGGTGAGCGAGGTCGGACCGCTGATCAAGCGGCTGCTGGGCGAAAAGATCACCTATTTTGTGCAGCATGACCGCGATCTTGGCGCGGTGCGCGCCGATCCTCAGCAGCTTGAGCAGGTGATTATGAACCTCGCGGTGAACGCCCGCGATGCGATCAATGATAACCAAGGCGATAATGATCGAGGGGGAGGGCGTATCTCGCTCTACACCCGCAGCTTGCAAGCCAAACAGGTGATCCAGCTTGGCTCCGAAATCCTGCCCGCCGCAGATTACACTGTCCTGATCGTTCAGGACACGGGCGGCGGCATTCCCGCGCATGTCCTGCCCAAGCTGTTCGAGCCGTTCTTTACGACGAAGGAACAGGGCAAGGGCACGGGCCTTGGCCTTTCGACGGCCTACGGCATCGTCAAGCAATCGGGCGGTTTCATCTTCGCCGACAATGTCACCGGCAATGACGGCAAGCCGGTCGGCGCGCGCTTCACCATCTACTTCCCGGTCCATCGCGGAGAGGCACCGCGCCGGCGCGAGAAGCCTGCGCCCGCGCCGTCGTCCGAATGGTCGGCTGGCGGAAAGCTGCTGCTGGTGGAGGACGAGGATATGGTCCGCGCAGTCGCAGAACGCGCTTTGACCCGCGCGGGCTATGACGTGACCGCTTGCCCCGGCGGCGAAGAAGGTCTTTCCGCCATAGCCGGGGATGCCGAGTTCGATATCGTGGTCAGCGACGTTGTGATGCCCGGGATGGACGGCCCCGCCATGGTTCGCGCAATCCGTCAGCAACGCCCCGAAATCCCGGTGCTGTTCATGTCCGGCTATGCCGAGGAGCAATTGCGCAAGGATATCGATATCCCCGATATGCACTTTATCGCGAAACCGTTCAGCGTCGCCGCAATCGGCGACAAGGTGAACGGCATTTTGCAGGCTGCGAAGGCCGAAACGGCTGATCCGGCTTAGTATTTTCGGGTGAATCGTGGGCAAGACCACAGGTTCATCTTGGATAAACCGCGCTCATCCATCATAGTCGCTTCCGAATTGGGAGAGGGGAATTAGCATGTTTCAGGCACCACTGGCGCGGACAGCAAAGATCGCGGGTCTTTGTGGAGCGGCCTTGATCGCAACAGCGGGTGCGGCCCAATCAGTTCCCGATCCTGACGAGACCGCGCAAGGCGATGTCTCGCTGACCATTTACAACAACAACCTCGCGCTGATTCAGGATATCCGTGATCTCAACATTGCGCAGGGCAAGAGCCGCGTCGAATTCCCCGATGTATCAGCCAGCATTCAGCCGGTGACGCTGAGCTTCTATGCCCCCGACACCACCATCGTGGAGCAGAATTTCGATTTCGACCTGCTGACCCCGACCAAGATGATGGAAAAGGCGATTGGCCAGACGGTCACTCTGCTGCGGACCAATCCGGCGACCGGCGCCCAGACACGCGAGCGCGCCAAAGTGCTCTCCACCGCTGGCGGCGTCGTGATCCAGATCGGCAGCCGGATCGAGGTTTTGCGCGACGATGGCCTGCCCGTGCGTGTCATCTTTGACCGCGTGCCGCCCAACCTGCGCGCGCGTCCGACGCTTTCGGTCAATCTCGACAGCACGCGGGCGGGCACACGCCCTGTTTCGATCCGCTATCTCTCCAACGGGCTCGGCTGGAGCTCGGACTACGTCGCGCTCTATAACGAGAAGGACGACACGATCGATATGCAGGGCTGGGTGACGCTCACCAACCGCACCGGCACCACCTTCCATCAGGCTGACACCGTGCTGGTCGCGGGCAATCCCAATCGCGGCGGCGGTCGCGGTTTCGGCTCGCGCGGGACAACCCGCTCGGCCGGCACCGAAGCGGCGGATCGCGAACGGCTTGGCGATTTTTATCTCTATCCGATCAGCGGACGAACCACGATTGCCAACGCCCAGACCAAACAGGTCAGCTTCCTCGACGTGCAGAAAGTGCCCACGCTCAAGGTCTATTCGATATCGACGCGCTGGCAGCAGAATGACGAAGACCCGCGTAAGGTCGCCACTTCGCTAAGCTTCTCGACTTCGCGTGATCAGGGGCTGGGCGATGCTCTGCCTGCGGGCACCGTCCGTTTCTATCAGCGCGACAGCCAGGGAACGCCGCAATTCATCGGCGAAAACCGCATCGGTCACACCCCGATGGGTAGCGAATTGTCGCTCACGACGGGTGAAGCCTTTGACGTGTCGGTGCAGACTGAAGTCGAGGATCGCGAAACCATCACCGCGAGCGAATGGGAACGCAGCGCCCGCTATCGCGTGATCGAAGAGGGCGAAGTGGTCCGTCAGATCGAAGTCGAGCGACCCAAAAAGTTCTATCGCACCACCATGCGCTACACATTGACCAATGCGAAGGACGCTCCGGTCGAAGTCGAGCTGACCCAGACCGGGCTCAACCGCAATTGGTGGGCCGATGACTTCCGCATCGTGAGCGAGGACATCACCGGAGAACAGCTCAACGCAGATCGTCGCAAATGGGTCGTTTCCGTGCCCGCAGAGGGCAAGCGCGTCATCCGCGTCACCTACGAAACCCGCTACTAAGCGCGCGGGAGAGAGACGATGCGGTTGGCCGCACTCCTTATCGCAGCAAGCGTGGCGCTCACGAGTACAACGGCTCTGAAAGCGCGCACCATCGTGGAGGCGTCGGCGGCGCAGGACCTCTCGGTGACGATCTATCGCGATCCGAGTCGTCGCGTCGATCAGGAGATGGAGCGCGACTTCCCCGAAGGCTTCGCGATGATCACCGAGACCCGCACGGTGACTCTGCCGGCGGGCGAATCGACCATCCGCTTTATCGGCGTGTCCGAAGGCATGGTCGGCGTGAGCGCCATCGTCACCGGACTGCCCGGTGGCACTATCGAAAAGAATCGCAACGCCGAGCTGCTCTCTCCCGCTGCGCTGGTGAATGGCGCTTTGGGCAACCGCGTGACAATCACGCGCACCAATCCGGCAACCGGTGCCGCCACGCCTGAAAGCGCTATCGTGCGCACCCGCGCGGATGGCGGTTTGGTGCTGCAAACGGCGGATGGCTTTGAAGCGGTGCGCTGTGCCGGCCTTCCAGAAAAGCTGACCTTTGACCGCATTCCCGACGGGCTTTCTGCAAAGCCGATTTATTCGGTGGACACCCGCTCGGAAGCAGGCGGCACCTATGAGGTCACGCTGACCTACCTGTCGTGGGGCTTTGACTGGCAGGCCAATTATGTCGGCACCATCGGCAAGCAGCGCGATGGCGAAGAGTTCGAAATGGGCCTGCTTAGCTGGCTCACGCTGCTCAACGACAACGGTCAGAGCTTTGACAACGCCAAGCTGCAGATCATTGCAGGCGTTTTGAATATCGAGAGCGACTTTGAAGGCCTCTCGGACCCGCCGGTGGCGAGGCCGCTGCGCCTGACCTGTTTCCCGATCGGCAGCACCAAGACCGGTTCTCCGGTTCCGGAATATGACCGTAGTCCCGGAGGTGTGCCGCCACCACCGCCACCTCCGCCCGCACCGATGATGTCGGCCGATATGATCACGGTGACTGGCTCACGGCGGGCTGAATTGGTGCAGAATTCGCCGGTCGCAGTCTCCGTCGTAACGGCCGAGGAAGAGGACCTCGGCGATCTCAAACTGTTCCGAGTTCCCGATAGGGTCAATGTGTCGGCCAAGGGCCTCAAACAGGTCGCCTTCCTCAACAAGGACGAGGTGAAGGCGCGCTATGTCTACGAGGCCAGTTGCGATCCTTACAATTGGATCGAAGATCTGGGCGAGCCTCGCCCGGCGAGCATCAAGCTGGTGACCAAGAATGACGAGAAGCGCGGGTTGGGCATCGCGCTGCCGCAGGGTGCGATGACCTTGTACGAGCCGACTTCGCGCGGGCCTCAGGTCGCCGCGATGACCAGCCTGCGCGATTACGCACGCGGTCAGGATATCGAGCTTGAGCTTGGTGTTAGCTCGCAAGTCTTCACCCAGTGCGCGCGGACTAAAGAGGACGAGTTCGACGATGAAAGCCGCAAATGGACCAAGATGCGCGTCAATCTGACCAACGCCAATCCGCATGATGTGAAGATTGAACTGCAGCTGGGCTATCCGGGCGATTATCAAATCCGCTTTCCGCGAAAGCGCGTGCGGGTGAAGAACGGCTATGAGATTGTAGAGCTGACCATCCCGGCCAACGACGCGCTCGAACTCGATTGGAAGCTGCGCAGCAAAGACCGGGATTAACTCCCGACTGCTCGATTTCCTTTATGGGAAATTTATTTTCGTTCCCCACTTGTTCCATGAGAACAAATGCGATACATGATCCTCATCAAAGGGGGCGGTCGATAATTTTTTCGCCGCACTAGGCAAGCGAAGGAGGTCATGCGATGGCTACGCAATTGAAGCTCGTTGATAAGGAAAAGAAAGACGTGGACCGTCAAAAAGCACTAGACG
>JBCCOF010000089.1:0-12631 GCA_039025455.1 Pseudomonadota bacterium
GCCGCGAGTTTTTATCGGTCATCGAACAGCCCAACATGCGGTCTACAAATGCCGCTGGTGTGGTTACGATGCGAGGCAGCCCGCTGAGGCTTTCGACCCGCGCGACCAGCCGCACAGCGGCATCGCGATCCCCGTTTTCAATATATTCTACAAGATCATCGAGCGGTGTTTTTTCGGTAGCCTCTTGGGCGGCAAGCGGCGTGCAGAAGAACAGCGCTCCCGTGGCTAGCAAAGCGTGACGGAAAGGTGGGCGCGTGCGATTGGCGGTGATTTTCATAGCCATACGACTAACGGTATCCGGCGCGCGCAACAACCGGATCAAGGTGCGTGGAGCCTAAAAATCCCAGGCGATCCCATCCTTCTCCCAATCGCCATAGCGCGTGGGGGAAAGCTCGCGCGGTTCCTCCTTCATCGGATCAACCTTTTTGGGCTTTGGCGGCGGATCATTGGTCCAGTGCGCGGGCTTTTTGAAGTTTTTCGCAGCGTCTGATTTTGTCTTTGTCATACGTTCCCCGAACGCGCGCGCTGGCGCTTGGTTTCATTGGGCGCTAACGGACCGGCTCATGCCAGCAAAAGATAACACAGTTTCCGGACTGCCCGCGCGCCGCGCTGCGCTCAAGTTGCTTGATGCGGTGTTGCGCCGTGGTGAGACGCTTGAACAGGCCGAGGGCTCGGCAATGCAGGGCGTCCGCGCTCCCGCTGATCGGGGTTTGGCGCGCGCAATTGCGGGCGAGACTCTGCGTTGGCTCACCGACCTCGATGCTTTGATCGACAGCGCGACCAAGAAACGCCTGCCCGACGACGCCAAACCGCGCAGCGTGTTGCGAATGATGCTGGCGCAGGCCTTGCGATTGGAAACGCCGCCGCATGCAGTGGTCGCGACCGGGCTGGGGCTGTTGTCGGGCGGCCCGCGCAGGTTGGCGCATGGGGTGTTTTCTACGCTGATGAAGCGCGAAGTGACATTGCCGGACGTGCCCGCATTGCCAGACAATGTGCTGGTCCGATGGGGCGAACGGGCAGAGGCGATAGCGCCCGGCTTGGTCGACCCGCCCGAAGTGGACCTTGCGCTCAAGCACGCATCGGAAACGCAAGACCGCACCGTTGCGATGGGAGGGGTAAGCTTAGCGAACGGCCATATCCGGCTGCCACGCGGAACGCCGATTGAGGACATGCCGGGGTTCGATGATGGCGCTTGGTGGGTTCAGGACCTCGCCGCGCAATTGCCGCCACGCTTGCTTGGGGCGGGGGAAGGCCGCCGCGCGCTTGATCTGTGCGCTGCGCCGGGTGGCAAAACACTTGCTCTGGCGGCGGCGGGGTGGAATGTAACCGCACTGGATGTCAGCGAAAAGCGGCTCGGCATGCTGCGCGAGAACCTGACCCGCACCGCGCTGAAGGCCGAGATCATTGCAGCCGACGCGCTCGCTTACGCGCCCGCTCAACCGTTCGACGCAATCCTGCTTGATGCGCCGTGCACCGCGACTGGTACATGCCGCCGCCACCCCGATGTGCTCCACCGCATCGGCTCGCGCCAGATCGGCGAGATGACTGAGATTCAGCAGTCGCTTATCCACCAAGCGGTCGAATGGCTGCCCAAGGGCGGCACCTTTGTCTACGCGGTGTGCTCGCTCGAGGTCGAAGAGGGCGAGGATCAGGCCGCTTGGATCGATGCGACCTATGACCTAGAGCCGTTGCCCATCACAGCGGAGGAACTGCCCGATGGTTTGGCGCCCTCACCGGAAGGCTGGCTGCGCACCCATCCAGGTATGCTGGCAGAGCATGGTGGGCTGGATGGATTTTTCGTGGCGCGCTGGCGCAAGCCCTAGGCCGCGATTACCCCCACAGCTTTCGTCCCGCCGGATTGGTGCGCGGCGTGTTGGTCTGCTGGGTCCATTGCAGCGGGTCGCGGCTCACCAGCCATTGATTGGTGTTCTGTGAGCCGGTGCAGGTGCCGTTGTAAGATGTCGTGCCGCTGACCGGAGCGAACTCGCCCGGAGTGCTGCAACGATAGAGCGGATTGCGCCACGAAATTTTGACTGCATCGGTCGAGCATCCAACGCCATAGCCCGTTTCGATCCAGACCACCGCCGCATTGATCCAATTGGATTTGGTCCGCAGTGTCCCGATCTGCCTGTCTTCGCCGGTCGCATAATTCTTGATCGCAAACAGCCAGCGATTGTAGCCGCTCGCATCCTTTGAGACGCGCCACACGCGGTATCGATACCAGGTGTTCGGCGCCCAATCGTAGCTCTGCAGAATGCTCATCTTCTGGCCGTCGTGCGACTTGCCATAGCCGCCGTCACTGCCGCCGCCCCAATTGATCTTTTTGCGGCCAGAGGCCCATTGGACGCCGCCATGTCCCCATTCGTCATGTTCGTCGAAATTGACCTGAAGCGAGGGGAAATAGAGCCATTTGGGGTCGAGCCGCGCGGGGATGCGGTCGATCCGAACATCGACATCGAAATTGTAGATCTGCTTGTGCGCGAGGCCGAGCCATGTATGGGTCGATTTCGGAGCCTCGGCGGCGAGAGCGGTGCTTGGCAAAAGCATGCTTGCGCCGCCCGCGGCAAGTCCGCCAGCAACGAATTGTCGCCGGGACAGCGACGTATTGGACGGGTTGGTGATGGCTCTCATTTGCTTTTCCCCCTTTGCTCTTCACCCACATAGCCGGGTGCGGCTGAACACAGTCAAGCCTTGCGGTTCGGGAAAATGTCAGGGTTGGCCCGCGAAAGGGTTACCAGCGCAGTGTTATCTCGGCGCAGGCTCGCTCCATCTGCTGAAGCTCGAATGCAATCGAATTCTCCGCATTATCGCGGATGATCAGGCGCAAAGGGGTGCCAAGTTCGACATAGCGCTTGAGCGTCATCTCGCCGCCTGTGTCGATATCGGTCCGGCCCTTGATCAGACACAGCGCCTGCCGCGCGATTTCGTGGAAATGGGTCGAGTTCACATGGTCGCCCGATCCGCCGATCACCGGGTTGCCCGGTGGAAATCCGTTCGCCGGTGTGACCAATGCTTCGACATGACCATAGGCGGGATCGAACGGAGCAACGAGCGCGCGTTCATTCCTGCCCAGCCCGAGTTCTTTGGGCTCGGCATAAGTGAAATCGGTTAGAGGCGCCGCTTCGCGCGCAGCTTCCTTTGAATCCTCGCGCCACTTCTCGAAGTTCCGGTTGCGAAAGACGACACCGCGCCCGCGAATGGTGACGACGGGCCGGTCTGCTGCATTGAACAATACGATTTCGTAGGAAGGGTTCTCTTCCTGCTCGTTGCGCCGGTATTCGCCATAGGTCGCGTGACCGCCGCTTGCATCGCCCAATTCCCATTCAATCCACGTCAGCGCACTCCATTGGGTCGCTTCCATGCCCGACAATGCAATTGACGCGCCGACAGCAGTCCAGAAAGCCTGCGTCTGGATCACCACCGGGTGATGAGGCGGCAAGGTCAGCCACACCAGCGCGTCGGCGTCGAGCGAGCATCGGAAGCTGACCGTGCCATCATCGCGAACCTCATGCCCGGATGCATAGGGGTTGGCGTAATTGGGCGGCATCGGGGTGTCAGGCGTCCGCTTTTACATATTTCTGGAAGCTCTTGCGCAGCTTCATGATTTTCGGCGGGATCACCGCTTGGCAGTAGGGATTGCGCTGGCCTTCGCCTTCCCAATACTCCTGATGGTAGCCTTCCGCGACGTACCACGGCTTGACCTGTTCGCCATCCACGAGACCTTCGACAGTGGTCACCGCTGTCTTGCCATTCTCTGTGTTCCAGCGGCCAATCGCGGCCTCGGCTTCGGCGCCTTGTTCGGCATTGAGAGGGAAGATCGCGCTGCGATATTGAGTGCCGATATCGCCGCCCTGACGGTTGAGCTGGGTCGGATCATGCGTGCCGAGGAACACGTCGTAAATTTCGGAAAGGTTGATCTGGGCGGGGTCGAAGGTGACGCGGATGCCTTCGGCATGGCCGGTGCGGCCGGTGCACACTTCCTTGTAGATCGGGTTGGCATTTTCGCCGCCAATATAGCCGCTTTCAACTGCGGTCACGCCGATAACATCGCGGAACACCGCTTCGGTGCACCAGAAACATCCACCTGCAACAATTGCCTGTTCCATCGCCATTCTCCTTGTTGGGTGCTGAGATAAGGCCGCGGGAGAATATTGCCAGTGGCGTGCTGCTGTGCGTCGAAACCTTGTCATTGCCGCGACACGGCCTAAGAACGTGCCAGACGAAATCTGAAGAGAGGTTCCCCCATGAAACTTGCCCGCTTTGCTTCACTCACCGCCCTCGCTGGCGCCGCCACTTTCGCTTTCGCCGGCCCTGTCGCCGCTGACGGTCATAGCGAGGCTGGCGCGCCGACGTTGGACGAAGTGCTTGCCGACAGCCGCCGCGACAATGATCGCGCGCGTGACCAATATCGCAATCCGGCCGAAACGCTCGCGTTCTTCAAGATCGAGCCGACCATGACTGTTGCAGAATATGGCCCGGGTGGTGGCTGGTACACTCGCGTGCTTGCACCTTACCTCATGCCCGCAGGCGGCTATATCGCCTTCAATCAGGACAGCGACGGACGCGCCTATCGCACCCGCGCTCAAGAAGCCCGTTCGAAGGGATGGACTGAGCGGTTCAAGTCGGGCCTCGCCGAAGCGATGGGTGTTAAACCCGATGATGTCACTGCGTTCGAAACCGATGAAATGCCCGAGGACGTCGCCGGAACTGTCGATCGCGTGGTGATCTTCCGCTCGATGCACGGACTCAACATCGGCAATAGCGCCGATGATGTGCTGAAAGCCGCGCGCATGATGCTCAAGGATGATGGCATGGTCGGCGTGGTCCAGCACCGCGCTCCCGATGGCGCGAGCTACAACGATTATGGCGCCCGTCAGCGCGGCTATATGCGCCAGCAGGACGTGGTCGCGATCTTTGAAGCCAACGGCTTTGAATTGGTCGCCGAAAGCGAGATCAACGCGAATGACAAAGACCCTGCGAATTGGGAGCGCGGCGTGTGGACACTGCCCCCGGTGCTGGCGACCGGCGCGGATGATCCCAAGCGCGACACATATCTTTCGATTGGCGAGAGCGACCGCATGACGCTCCTGTTCAAGAAGGCCGATTGATGCGGCTTGGCGCTGTAGGCGTGATGCTGGCTGGCGCTCTCGCGCTGGCTGGCTGCACGTCGGAGGAGGATCGCGGCGACGGTCCTTCCACCGATGCTTCGCGCTCTGACAGCGCTTTTGACGAGGTTCTGGCCGCTGATGTGCGGGCAAAGGACCGCGCGCGCGACCAATATCGCAACCCAGCCGAGACGCTGGCATTCTTTCAGGTCGCGCCTGACCACACGGTGATCGAATATGCGCCGGGCGGCGGATGGTACACGCGCATCCTCGCTCCCTTTGTCGCCGAGAACGGCCGCTACAGAGCGGTCGGATTTGCACCGGGCTCGGCTTCCAGCCTAGGCGAGGACGTGGTTGAACGGGTGCGCGAACGCGGGCGCACGTTCAGCGCACGGCTCTCGAAGATGCTGGAGCTTCCGGCAGATAAATTGCCCTACCTTGCGAGCAGCGAACTGCCCGAGGATGTCGTCGGCACAGTCGACCGCGTGTTGATCTTCCGGACGATGCACAATCTCAAGCGCTTCGGCATTGCCGAGGCCGAGATCAAATCGATGTTCGACGCCTTGAAGCCGGGCGGAATGCTCGGCGTGGTGCAACACCGCGCAAAGGACGACGCGCCAAGCAGCTATGTCGATGGCAATAAGGGCTATCTCAAGCAGAGCGAGCTGACGCAGCTGATCGAGAGCACAGGATTTGAGTTGGTCGAGGCCTCTGAGATCAACGCCAATCCCAGGGACACCGCCGATTATCCGGGCGGGGTCTGGACGCTCCCGCCCAGCTTCGCCAAGGGTGACGAGGACCGCGAAAAATACGCCGAAATCGGCGAAAGCGACCGGATGACCCTGCTGTTCAAGAAGCCCGAATGAGCCGGATCACCGTCGCCGCATTGCAACTCGCGCTCGCCCGAGAGGACGAGGCCGACAATATCGCGGCGGTCGCGTCCCTCGTAGAAGAGGCAGCGGGCAAGGGCGCTCAGCTGATCCTGCCGCCTGAATTGTTCTCCGGCCCCTATTTCTGCCGCATCGAGGACGAGGCGCTGTTCGCGCTTGCACGCCCGACCGCAGAGCATCCCAGCGTCATCGCGATGCGCGAATTGGCCGCGCGGTTGAAGGTGACGATCCCGACCAGCTTTTTCGAGCGCGACGGACAGCATTACTACAACACGCTGGCGATGATTGGCCCCGATGGCGCGATCATGGGGACCTATCGCAAGAGCCATATTCCCGACGGGCCGGGATATGAAGAAAAGTTCTATTTCCGCCCCGGCAATGACGGGTTCAAGGTTTGGGATGTGCCCGGTGAAGGCAGCGCAAAGGTGCGCGTGGGCGTCGGCATATGCTGGGACCAATGGTATCCCGAGGCGGCGCGCGTCATGGCGCTGCAAGGCGCGGAAATGCTGCTTTACCCCACAGCCATCGGCTCCGAACCCTACGATGCCGACCTCGATACCAGCCGCATGTGGCGGCGCGCGATGGTGGGGCACGCTGTGTCGAACTGCATGCCAGTGATCGCGGCCAACCGTATCGGTGCGGAAGGCCCCGAGGATGCCGCCCAGACGTTCTACGGCCATTCCTTTATCGCCGACGAATGGGGCGATTTTGTAGAGAGCTTTGGCGCGGAAGAGGCCGGATATTTGATCGCGACCTTCGACCTTGTCCAGGCGGCCAAACACCGCGCAGGGATGGGCTTCTTCCGCGATCGCCGCCCGCAGCTGTATGGCCGGATCGCCGAGGATATCTGACGGAGCGCCGGTGAGCGAAACTTACCTCATCGCGCTCGGATCTAACATGCGGGTGCCTGGTCTGGGCGGTCCGCGCGTTGTGATCGAGGCGGCGTTCGAGGCTTTGGACGAGCGTGGTCTGGATGTGCTTGCCACATCGCCAATCATCGACAGCGCGCCAATTGGCCCGTCGCTGCGCCGCTATGCCAATGCGGTTGCCGTGGTGGAGACGTCCCTGTCCCCGCCGACCTTGCTCGCCCGCCTACATCAGCTTGAACACGCATTCGGTCGCGGCAGGAACCAAAGGCGCGGGGCACGATGGCGCGCGCGGGTGCTCGATCTCGACATTGTGCTGTGGAGCGGCGGCGTTTGGGCGGCCCCCGATCTCGCCATTCCTCACGTCGAGTTTCGAAATCGAGATTTCGTGCTGGAACCAGCCTGCAAGATCGCAGCGCCATGGCGCGACCCACTGACCGGGCTAAGCGTGGCGCACCTCGCTGCGCGTCTTGCCAAGCCGAAACAAAAGGGCGCCTGACCGCGATCGGTCAGACGCCCTAAATTGTGCAATCAGTCTAGACTGCTTAAGCGGTTGCTGCCTTGGGACCACGTGGCTTGCGATTGCGGCGGCCCAGGCCAAACGCGACCAGCGCCAGTCCGAACAGGCCGAGCATGCCGGGAGCCGGAACTTCGGTAGCCGTATATTCGCCGATATGTTTGACATAGTCGCCAGCAACCACCGGATCACCCCACCACGACCACAGATTGATCTTGTTCCCATTTCCAGCCGATTTCAGCATCCATGGGTGCGTGCGATTACCGTTGACAGTGGTCGGCGTGTAATCGGTGCCGTTGATGGTGCGTGTGCCGGTCATGTTGGCGAGCGTGAACATGAAGTTCGGTGTTGCGCCGCCTTGAAAGCCGGTGAGTTCAGGTCCGCTGAAGCTCACGTCGATGCCGTTGCCTTTCCAAGTGCCGGTTCCCGCCTCGTTGTCGATGGTCAGGATGTCGCCATTGGTCATTTCATATTCGAAAATCGTGGCCGAAGCAGGTGCGGCGGCAGCCATGCTGCCTGCAGCGAGTCCGATCGCCGCCTTTTTGAAGAGTTTCGCCATGGTTAAGCCCCCTAAGGTTTCGTCATTCGTGTTTCTGACCGGCTGGATTGCCGGCCTATGAAAATCGATTGGTAAACGCAGTGGAGCAACGAGCGTGCCAATACTCGCCAAAGCGCCGATTGGTGGGCCACACGCTGGTTAACGAGCGACAGGCGCAATGCCCGCTTGTAAGGAATCCCGACGAATTTCGGTGTGCGAACTGAGCGTTAAGTATCTTGCGATATATGCGTTCACCATGATGTCCCGACTTTCTTTCAGGCCCGCCTGCGTCGCGTTAGCGCTCGCTCTTTCCCCGTTCATGGCAGGGTGCGACGCTGCACCAAACGATCCATATGCAGCTGCGCAAGCGGCAGTGGCGGACGGCAAACCGCGTAGCGCGCTTGATCTGGTTGCCACTGCGATTGATCAGGATCCCGGCAATGCGAGTTACCGCCTGTTGGCAGGGGACATCGCGATGTCGCTTGGCCTGCCGGATCGCGCTATAACCGAATTTGAAGCGGTCAGCGCTGATGCCCCCGAAGCCTCGCTTGCCAAGGCCAAGCTCGCTGAAGCCCAAGTTGCGGGCAATTACATGCAAGCCGCGGGCGAAACAGTTGCCAGCCTGACAATGGACAACCCGTTCGCATATGTTGCCGCTATTGCATTCAATCTGGCGCAAGGGGACGCAGCCAAGGCGTTCACTCTGCTTGATGCCGGGCTTGCCAAATATCCGGACAATCACCGTTTGATCACTGTCGATGCCGAGCGGCTTTGGTCGCAGGCCAAGCGCGACGAGGCACTTGCGCGGCTCGAACCAGTCCTGTCAGCGCGCCCGGTTGTCGCACAGGCGCATCTGTTCGCGGGCCAGCTTCACTTGGGCGAGCGTTCGCCTCAGAAGGCTACCGAAGCGTTCGAGCATGTCCTTTCCGCAATGCCAAACAACCAGACTGCGATGCTGGCGCTTGCAGCCATTGCGCGCGACAAGGGTGATGAAAAGGCAGCGGTCAACTGGATCAACAAGGCCAATGACGCGGGCTCTCCGCACCCGGTCGGGCTGCTTTTCGCTGCGCAAATGGCCTATGATGCTGGCGAGATTGATCGCGCATTTGAGCTGGTCGAACGCGCTCCGCCAGCCTTTGCCGAACAACCCGAATTTGCTCGGCTGCGCGGGTTAGTGGATGCCGCTCGCAATCAGCACGCAATGGCGGCGCTCGCGTTGCAGGAGTATGTCAAAGATACAGGCGGCGATCCGCTGACGCGCAGAGTTCTGGCTAACAGCCTTGCGGAGACTGGTGAGTTCGAAGCAGCGTGGAGCGCGATTAAACCGACGGTCAATCACCCGCAGACCGACGGGGCGACTCTGGTTCTGGCGCTGCAACTGGCGCAGAAAACCGGAAACAACGATTCCGAAATTCGCAAAGCCATCGCGCGCAAGCAAGCCGCTCCTTCGCTGGCCAAGCCGATGCGCGAAGCGGGCAAGGCGATCCGTGCTGGTGACTGGGCAAAAGCGGATGGCATTTACGCCCCTCTCCTGAGTGGCGCGGGAAAAGATGACCCCATGCTGCTCAACAACGCCGCGGCTGTAAAAACGCGGTTGGGCAAACACAAAGCGGCGGTGCGCTTGGCCCGGCGCGCCTTGGACGAGGCTCCGGATAGCCCGGAAATCATGGACACTTTGGGGTGGGCCTTATGGAAAGAAGGTGTGTCAGTGGACGAAGCGCGGACCATGTTGACCCGCGCGCGTGAAGGCGCTCCATCCAATCGGACGATCAACGAACATTGGGCCATTGCACACGCCAAATAGCGACGATGACGGGTGATTGCAGATATCGGCAACACATTCGCTTGACCGCCGCGCCGCTGCTCCCTAGTTGAGCGCACTGCTCGTAAGCGGTAATCCGCGCGCGCAACCCCATGGGGGCCCTTAGCTCAGTCGGTAGAGCAACTGACTTTTAATCAGTAGGTCGCTGGTTCGAACCCAGCAGGGCTCACCACCTATTTCCGCCATTTTCTGCAAACTGAACCGGGCGCGAAATAGGTCATGTCCAGCGTATGTCCGACTGGGCGGAAGATTTCGCGGCTGGCTTGTCCGCTTACGCGACTGCACAGTGCTTCTCCCACAGCGCCTCAAAGTCCGCATCAGTCGGTGAAGCAATCCGATTGCTGAAAGCGATGAAGGGTTGCTGCCCAGACATCCCGCCAAAGCCATTGCGTGCGTTCACGAAGCCGCAGGTAACAAGACCATCCTTTTCCGATACGAAGACATTCCCAAACTCGGCGGAACTGGGATCGCGGAGCACGGCTTGAACATCGTCCTTTGCTTCTGAAATCAAGCGCTCGTCGCGTAGGTTGCGCGAGGCAACTCGGCTCTGGCGCTCTTCGCGTGTCTCTGAATTGTCGACCTGCCCTTCGGCGATCTGGGTTTCAGAAACGCGAACTCTGGTTTCATTATCGCAATCAACGAAGAACTGGAGTTCGTCGCGTGTCGAGCGTTCACTTACGTCCACATAAAGCACTCGGTCGCACTCGCCATTTTGGAGAGCAAGCCCAGCAGCTTGTCGACCCAATCCTTCAACCTCGAAAACTCTGTCGCCCAGCTTCTCGAAAAGCCTTGGGTAGTTTGAGCGATCTGCTTCGCCATAGCTAGAAATCGCGTCCGCACCGATACGGCTGGCGATCTCTTCCTCGGTCAACTCTCGCTGGGCCTGTTCGCCGCCGCTTGACCCCTCTGGCGGCTCTGGCAGATCACAGGTTGCCACCAGCACAATCAATCCAATTACGATCCCAGCACATCCGAACCGCGAGTATTTCGCAACCTTGTGCTCTTTGTCCGTTCGCGGGCGATTGATCTGTTCCGAAGCCATGCACTCAATTCCTCTTTGATCTGTATACGAAAGGCTACACCCTTGAGAGTGCGGGACAAGCAATTTTGTATCCTATAGTCTGGTGACGATGATCTTCACGTGTGGTCCATTATTCGTGATGAGCCTGCGTCAGAACCTAGCGACCAACCTCCGCCGCATTCGTGCCGAACGCGGGATGTCGCAGGATGACTTTGCCGCGCTGGTCGACATCCACCGGACCTATCTGAACCATCTGGAAGGCGCGAAGCGCAGTCCGACCATCGACGTGATTGAGAAGATGGCGGAGCGGCTGGAACTCACCTTTGTTGATTTGCTCCGCGATCCCCACGCAGGCTCTTGATCCCTTCAAGCCAGTTGTCCTGCTCGGCGATCCGCAGCGCCTCGTCTCGATCAATCGGGACCGTTAGAAGCGAGTGCGCCCAACCATCTCGGGCAACCACTTCTTCAAGAAACGCTTCCCAGCGGGTCGGATTGCCAAAGCGCCTGTGAATGCGCGCATGACAGGATCGACAAATGTCGACGAGCGCGAAGGGGCGAAAGTAGATTTCACCGTGTCGCCCATCGGCTGGACGCTTCTCGCAGACACTGCATTGGCCAAGCGACGGCAATAGACCTGCTAAATCGCCGATGCGGTTCTGCTGCCACACATAGATGCGCTCGCGCCCCGTCGCGCCATTGTAGGCCGCTGGAACTGGCCAGCCCCATCTGGGCAGCTTGGCACCTTTCCGGATGATCTCATCGACCTCTGCTTCGATTTCGCGGTCATTGATGATGCCGGGAGGTGGATTGGTCATTGTGAGCCTCCGCACAACTGGTCGATCTCGGCGCAAATAGCCGTGCCACGTTGCAACCCGTTGCAAATCTGACTGGAGAGCACGAGCAAGTGCTCATGCGGCTGGTCGGCGCGCTGACCTTCGACGGCCAGACCGTGGATGTCTTCGAGCAACATGGTGAGGCGTGCGAAGCGTTCGGCTGGATCGCTCACGCCCGATCCTCCTTCAAGAGCCGATACACGGAAGCACGGGAGCAATTGAGCCTAGAAGCGATCTCTGGAGGGGAAAGACCCTGCTCGGCGAGTTCGCGCATCTCTGGCAACCTGCGGCGGGCTGTAGGGGCGCGGCCCTTATAACGTCCCTCGCGCTTGGCCTTCTCGATGCCCTCGCGTTGTCTTGAAAGCATCAGCGAGCGTTCCCACTCGGCGAGTGCTCCAAACACGGTCAAAACCAACTTTCCAGTCGGCGACTTCGTATCCATTTCTGATCCACCGAAGTCGAGCACGCGAAGACCGACCTTCTCGGCCTCAAGCCTATCAAGCAGCGCGAGCAGATCAGAAGTGGAGCGGGCAAGGCGATCCAATCGGACCACGACCAACACATCTCCTTCACGCACGAAGTCCAGCGCAGCTTCAAGTTGAGCGCGCTCGCCCAGCGATGAAACCTGCTCTTGGAATACCTTCTCCGAGCAACCCGCTTGCGTGAGTTGTGCGATCTGCGCTTCAAGCCCTGCCACTTGATCAAACGTCGACGTTCTCGCGTAGCCTACGAACATACTAAGTCACTGTTTTGCATAACTTAAGACTACCCTAGTGATAGGTGCGTGCAAGGTCTTAGTGCAGGAAAATAAGACGGTTCTGACCAACACAGAGATCGCTTTTAAACTGGTGTTTCCCGGTTTGTTGGATGCAGTGCCCCCCAGCTGTCAGACGCCTGTTTATGGGTTGATCTGGGTTTTGGACAATGCACGGCGAAATCCGATCAGACGCTTCCTTTATCGGTAAAGATCGGTTCTGTTTCAGCTACCGAAAAAGCTGACCTTCCCGTTTAGTTGTCGGTGTAGGTCTATTTCTCTGAA
>JBCCOF010000090.1:0-11957 GCA_039025455.1 Pseudomonadota bacterium
CAAAGCCGATGGAGTGATTGATCGCCGGATCATCCCTCCGGCGGCAACAGAGAGCCTGTGGTCGTTGCCAGACGGTCATTCGCTGCGCCGGATTGATTGGCCAGGGGATGCCAGAAACCCGCGCGGGTCGATCCTGTTTCTGCCCGGACGCGGCGACAATTATGAGAAATATCTCGAAACGCTGGAGGAACTTCACCGCACGGGCTGGCGGGTGACCGCATTTGACTGGCGCGGTCAGGCTGGCAGCGGGCGGCTGGGCAATGACGAAGTGACCGGCCATATCGAGGACTTTTCGATCTGGATCGACGATTACGCCGCGATTTGGAGCGAATGGAGCGCGCAGACGCCCGGCCCGCATGTGCTGATGGCGCATTCGATGGGCGGGCATCTGGTGATGCGCGCGCTGGTCGAGAAGCGGGTCAATCCCGATGCGGTGGTGCTGAGTGCGCCGATGCTGGGGATGAACGGCCCGCCGTTGCCGCTGCCCGTGCTGCACGGCGCGGCAAAACTGATGACCAAGGTCGGCGATCCGATGCGTCCGGCGTGGAAATGGAGCGAAAAGCCCGGCGCATTGCCTGCGGGGCGCGCAAACTTGCTGACCCACGATCCCGATCGATATGCCGACGAAGGATGGTGGCGTGAGCATCGCCCTGAACTGGTGATGGGTCCGGCAAGCTGGCGTTGGGTTGAGCGGGCTTATGATTCGTGGCGCGGGCTGGAAGCGGCTGGCGCGATGGAGGGCATGAAGGTGCCGGTGCTGATTATCTCGACCAGCGCCGACAAGTTGGTTAGCCATGCGGCCAATGTCCGCGCGGTCAAACGCTTGCCCAATGGCGAGATGCTCGAATTTGGCGATGAGGCCTACCACGAGATCTTCCGCGAGGTGGATGCAGTGCGCGACCGCGCGATGTCTGCCACCGCCGAGTTTCTGGACCGGGTCGCTCCAAGACCAAGCTGATGTCGCAGCCGATTTACGATTTCGCCGTTATCGGCGCAGGCATTGCGGGCGCAAGCATCGCGGCTGAATTGGCGCCGCATGCGCGGGTTCTGGTGCTCGAAGCGGAGGACGCACCGGGTTATCACTCGACGGGGCGCTCGGCTGCATTCTGGGATGAGTGCTATGGCGGGCCGGGCGTTGTCCCGCTGACCTTGGCGTCTGGCGGATACTTGCGCGATCACGGCTTCCTGACGAAACGCGGCGCGCTGCATATCGCGCGAGACGATGACAAAGGCGCGATTGACGCCTTCGTCGATACCTTCGCTGACACCGGCGTGACGATAGAGCGGGTTGGCGTGAATGAGCTGACCAAACGAGTTCCGTATTTACAGCCAGAATGGCAGCACGGCCTTTGGGAGCCTGCCTGCGCGGATATCGATGTCGCCGGACTGCACCAGCATTATCTCAAGGCGCTTAAACAAGGCGGAGCCGATCTGGTTTGCCGTTCGCGGGTAAAGCGGCTGGAGCGCGGCGATAGCATCTGGCAGCTAACCACCCAAGCAGACGTCGAATACCGCGCCGCCACTATCATCAATGCCGCGGGTGCATGGGCCGACAGCATGGCGCGCCTGGCCGGGGCGCAGCCCCTCGGCATTGATCCGCTGCGCCGCACGGTTGCGCAATTGCGGGTCTCGCCCGAGGCTCCCGCAGATCTTCCGCTGGTGCTCGGTATTAATGGCGAGTTCTACTTCAAACCGGACAATGGCCGTTTGTGGCTAAGCCCACATGACGAGATCCCAACCGTGCCTTGCGACGCTGCACCCGAAGAGATTGACGTGGCGCGCGCGATTGACGCGTTCGAGCGGGTGACCGATTGGAAAATCGAAGCGGTCGAGCGGCGTTGGGCGGGCCTGCGTAGTTTCTCGCCGGATCGCCTGCCGGTCTATGGTCCAGACCCGCTGGTCGAGGGGTTCTTCTGGTTCGCGGGGCAGGGCGGCTTCGGCATTCAGACCGCGCCCGCCGCCGCGCGGCTTGGCTCGCAAATTGCGCTTGGTAGCGGCGCGGACGCGATGACCAAGCCGATTGACGCTTCGGTCTATTCACCGGCACGGTATCATGATGTTTCGCAAGCGCGCACCGGCTAGCCAAAGGCGGTGTGATCTGTAAAGTTACACACGAGTTTGCATTCACCAACTTACGGGAGAAAAACGATGGCTCACAAGTTTGAAATCTACAAAGACAAAGCTGGCGAATTCCGCGTGCGCTTCAAATACAATTCCGAGGTCATGTTCTCGACCGAAGGATATTCGAACAAAGATGGCGCCAAGAACGCGATCGCTTCGATCCAGAAAAACGGCCCGGGCGCACCGACCGAAGACAACAGCTAAGCGGATCACTTGATCTGATTTGAAGCGGGCGTGCTCGAAAGGGTGCGCCCGTTTTGCTTGTCACGGATGGGCTATTCGTCGCCTTGCGCGATGCGGTCTGCTTCATCGCTGGCGAGTTTATCGACGCGCTCGTTTTCTGGATGGCCTGCATGACCTTTGACCCAATGCCACTCGACATTGTGTTTGGCCGAAACCTCGATCAGATCATGCCATAGGTCGGCGTTGCGGACTGGTTTCTTGCTCGCATTCATCCAGCCGCGTCGTTTCCAGCCATCGACCCACTTGGTCATGCCATCGAGCACATATTTGCTGTCGGAATAAAGATCGACCGAGCAGGGTTCGATCAACGCTGTCAGTCCTTCAATCGCGGCGCGCAGTTCCATCCGGTTGTTGGTGGTGTCTGGCTCACCGCCCGAAAGCTCTTTTTCATGCACACCTTTGCGCAACAACACACCCCAGCCGCCCGGACCGGGATTGCCCTTGCACGCGCCGTCAGTGAAGATCTCCACTCGTTTCATAGCGGTCGTTTTGCCCCATAATTGCTCTTAGGCAAGCGGGGTTAGCTCAAAATCGTTGTAAAAATTGCAACGCTCTAGAAATTCCATCGGGTCCTTGCGTGTAACCAATGCGTCATCGGGGGTATCGAGCCAATCCTCGGCGCGGCTGGCCACGAATCGCAGACAGGCCCCCTGCGCGACAGCCGCGAAGAGAGCACGCTCTTCGTCATTTAGCGGCCGCACCGCCTGATAGCCCTTAATCAGTGCCGTCCCGACTTTGGCATCATAAGTGTTGCTCTCGTCAAAGCTCCAAGCGGCGTGGGTGGTCGCGAGATCAAGCAGCAGCGGGCCCGCGCAGGCGAAATAAAAATCGATCAAGCCGCTCACGCGATTGCCTAGCATCAGGACATTGTCGGGAAACAGATCGGCGTGAATCTGAGCTTGTGGCAGCCTGCCCAGATCGAGTTTCGCCGCTGCACGCGCGGGTTCCAGCGCGGCTGGAAGATCGGAGTGAATGGACGTCAATCCATGCTCGCCGCACTTCTCGAGCACTTCCAGTGTGTTGGCAAACCCCATAGTGTTGGTTCGGCTAAGCGCGAAGTCTGCGCTGCGCAGGTGGAGATTGGCGAGCACTTCACCCACCGCGTAAGCTTGCTCTGGAGTGGGGCGGGTCGGCGATACGCCGGGCAGAAATTCGATCAGCGCAACTGCCTTATCGTCGACCATCCGGAACGCGGCGCCAGCGCGATCATGGATCGTGCGCGGTACCGGCGAGCCTTTCGCCGAAAGGTGATCGAGCAGCCCGAGGAAATACGGAAGATCGTCCAATTCGATCCGGCGCTCATACATCGTCAGGATGAAGCGCTTCGGACCGCTCCCCACCCCGGTCGTTTCAATCAACCAGTTCGAATTGGATACGCCCTCGGCGATTCCCTTGGCCGAAACCAGATCACCAACATCATAGTGGCCGATCAACGCGGCGAGATCTTCAGCGCCAAGATGTGTGTAGACCGCCAATCCGCCTCGCCCTTTCGGCGCTATTGGGTCAGTTGTCGAGGGAGCTTGAACACCATTTTTTCTTCCGCCGTGGTGATGGTCTGCTCTTCAATCGGTCGCAGCGCAGCCAGCGCATCAACCACTTCACGGACCAAAACTTCAGGCGCTGATGCACCTGCTGTCAGGCCCATTGTTTCGACCCCGTCGAGCCATGACGGATCAATCTCTTCAGCGCGCTGGATGAGTTTTGACGGGGTGCCCAGTCGCTCGGCAACCTCGACCAGCCGCAGCGAGTTGGACGAATTGGGAGCGCCTACCACCAGCACCAAATCGCAATCGCGCGCCAGTTCTTTAACCGCTGCCTGACGGTTGGAGGTGGCATAACAAATGTCTTCGGCTTTGGGCCCGAGGATATTGGGATAGCGCCATTCGAGCGCGTTGATCACTTCAGCGGTATCATCGACCGAGAGTGTGGTCTGAGTCAGGTATGACAACGGTTCGTCGCTGTCGAACGGGAGCTTGTCCACGTCTTCAATGGTTTCGACCAATGTCATCTGGCCCGGCTGTACCTGACCCATTGTGCCGATCACTTCGGGATGGCCTTCATGCCCGATGAAGATGATGTGCCGTCCTTTTTCGAGCAGACGTTCAGCTTGACGATGGACCTTGGACACGAGCGGGCAGGTTGCGTCGAGGTAGACCATGTTGCGCCGCTCGGCCTCTGCGGGCACCGATTTTGGCACACCATGCGCGCTGAATACGACTGGCGCGTCGGCCGGGACTTCATCGAGTTCCTTGACGAATATTGCGCCTTTCGCCTTCAGCCCCTCGACCACATATTTATTGTGGACGATTTCGTGCCGAACATAGACTGGCGCACCATAGCGCTCGAGCGACTTTTCGACGATCTCGATGGCGCGGTCGACACCTGCGCAAAAGCCGCGCGGTGCTGCGATCAGCAATTTGAGCGGGGTTTGCTGATCATCCTTTTGGGTGTCAGCCGCATCGGAATTTGTAAAAGGGGCGTTCATATCCATCCCCCTAGCGCTTTGTTGCGCGGCTCGCTAGGGCGTAGCGCAATGCAACGCCTAGATGATGGGCGGAGCACCGGATCGATTACCAAGGACAGACCTTCGATGAAGTTTCGCACCCGTTTCCTGCCTGCTTTCGCCGTGGCCGCTTTGCTGGGGGCATGCGCGCAAGAAGGTGAGTTGGTGGTTGATCAGGGCGTTGGTATCACCGCCGTCCTGTCGTCGTGCCCATCAGTGGGGATTCCGGACTATACCGGCGACCTGACTGTATTTGGCGGTTCCGGTGATCCGGTTGTGGCCAATATCGATATGAGCGCATCCATGACCAATTTGCGCTCGACCTGCGATGATTCGACCGAACGGGTTTACAGCGAGGCGACGTTTGATGTGCATGCCCGTCGCAGCAACACCAGTGGCGCGCGCACTGTGTCGGTGCCTTATTTCGTGACCGTGCTGCAAGGCGGACGGGCTGTTCTGACCAAGCGGGTCGGGCAAGTGACGCTGAATTTTGCAGATGGACAGGATCGCGCCACGGCGAGCGGCAAAGCAGGGTCTTTTGTGGATCGCGCCGCGTCGACCTTGCCCGAGGATATTCGCGAGCAGATCACTCGACGACGACGAGCCGGCGATGCTTCCGCTGCGCTTGATCCCTTGTCTACTCCCGAAGTTAAAGCGGCCATTGCGCGCACGCGTTTTGAGATGCTGATCGGATTTCAGCTGACCGAGGATCAACTGGCCTATAACGCCACGCGTTAGGTTATTGACAGGCGCATCCGCGCCTGCATCCTCGTGGGAGCCCCTTCGCTTCGCTACGGTGCACCTATGGACGAGCCCTCGCCCTTGCGGCACGGCGCGCCGTTTTCATCCAATTCGTCATTCTGGACTTGATCCGGGATCCAGCTTTTTTTCTTGCATCCGCTAAACGAACGCGGAAACGCATGAGGCCAATATGTCTAACTCTACCACTCTTTACGCGGCCTATGCCGCGACCATCGATACCGCTTTGACTGAGCTCGTAAGCGAAGGCGCGCTGCCCGAGGGTACGTCCTTCGCCAATGTCACGCTGGAGCCGCCGCGCGATCCTTTGCATGGTGACCTTGCGACCAACGCCGCGATGGTGTTGGCCAAACCGGCCAAGACGAATCCGCGCTCGCTCGCTGAACAGATTGTGGCGAAGCTGGAAGCGGCTGATGGCATTGCCAGTGCCGAAATTGCCGGGCCTGGCTTTATCAACCTGCGGCTTGATCCTGCTGCATGGCTGGCGGAGCTTGCCGCGATTCAGACGCTGGGCGATGATTACGGGCGCTCGGCCATGGGCGCGAGGCTGCACGTCAATGTCGAATATGTCTCCGCCAACCCGACCGGCCCGATGCATATGGGCCATTGTCGCGGCGCCGTTGTGGGTGACGCGTTGTCCAGCCTACTTGAATTTGCAGGCCACGATGTGACGCGCGAATACTATATCAACGATGCGGGCAGTCAGGTCGATACGCTCGCCCGCTCGGCGCATCTTCGGTATCGCGAGGCTCTGGGCGAGGATATCGGGACCATCCCCGAGGGGCTCTATCCCGGTGACTACTTGGTGCCGGTTGGCGATGCCTTGGCACAGGAATTCGGCGACAAGTTCGCGGCTCAAGACGAATCGGAATGGCTCGAAATCTTCCGCGCCGAAGCGGTCGCGCAAATGATGGATGTAATCAAAAGCGACCTCGCGCTGCTTGGTATCCATCACGATATTTTCGCGTCCGAAGCCGAGCTGCATCTGGCTGGAAAGCCTGACGCTGCCGAAGCGTGGCTGCGCGAGCATGACTTTGTCTATGATGGCGTGCTCGAAGCGCCCAAGGGCAAGGCTCCGCCAGAGGATTGGGAGCCAGTCGAGCTGCCGCTGTTCCGCAGCACCCAGTTCGGTGATGATCAGGATCGCCCGATCAAGAAGTCGGACGGCACCTGGACGTATTTCGGGGCCGATCTCGCCTATCATATGCAAAAGGCCGAAACCGCTGATGCGCTGATCGACATCTGGGGTGCGGATCACGCTGGTACGGTCAAACGGATCAAGGCAGCGGTCGCAGCGCTTTCGCAAGGGCAGGGCAAGCCGGTCCCGTTCGATGTGAAGCTGGTCCAGATGGTTCAGCTAATGCGGGCAGGTGAGCCGGTTAAAATGTCCAAGCGCTCGGGCAATTTCATCACCATCGCTGACATGATCGAGGAAGTGGACGGCGATGGGGATGGCAATGTGGGCAAGGACGTGGTGCGCTTCACCATGCTGACCCGTAAACCCGAAGCGCAGATGGAGTTCGACTTTGCCAAGGTCGTCGAAGCCTCGAAGGACAATCCGGTCTTCTATGTCCAATATGCTCATGCGCGGATTCAATCGACACTGCGCAAGGCGGCGGAGGCAGGCGTCACGCCATCAAAAGAGGCGATTGATCGCCTTGGCGAAGAAGAAATCGCGCTGATTCAGCGCGTGGCTCAATTCCCGCGCGAGATCGAGGCGGCTGCAAAAGCGCGTGAACCGCACCGGATTGCATTCTATCTCTATGATTGTGCAGCCGAATTGCACGCCTTCTGGAACCTTGGAAATGATTCGCCGCAAAAGCGGTTCATCCTGGAACAGGACCCCGATTTGACCGCGGCCAGGCTTTTCCTTGCCGATGCGATCGGGCAGGTCATTCGCAATGGGCTTCGCGTGCTTGGCGTCGAGGCTGTTGATTCAATGTGAGATGGCGTAAGGTTGTTCGCGTCACTCAAGAAGGGATGCGGGGTCAGTCATGATCGAAGGTGAATTCGAAGACGCCGAAGACAACAACGCGGTGGAGCAAGAGCTTGATCTGTCTGAAGATGACAGCCTGCCTTGGCTCGAATCTGATGACGACGAGGGTGCTGGTGGATTTGATTTCACCCAGTTCGCCGGACTTGCGGCAATCCTCCTCGCATTGATGGCCGTGATCGTGGGCGGCATCTGGTTTTTCACGAATCGCACTCCCGATGCCGAGGTGGTTGCCGATGGCAGCACGATCGAAGCGCCCGACGGGCCTTACAAGGTCAAACCGGATGACCGGGGCGGCAAGGAATTCGAAGGCACTGGCAATGTTGCGCCGGGGGTTGGCGAAGGCAAAACGCCCGACGGCAAAATGGCCGATGGCAGCGACGCAGCAGGCGAGGGAGCCTCGGGCAGCGGCGGTGCAAGCGGCGATGGTGCCAGCGGGGGCGATGGGAGCAGTTCTTCCGCGTCATCGGGCAGCGCAAGCTCTGCATCGGGCGTCGGCGTTCAAGTTGCAGCCTTTGGTAGCCGCGCGCGCGCAGAAAAGGGCTGGGAAGAGCTTTCGGGCAACAGCTCCGCGCTCGAGGGGGTGCGATATCGCATCGTGAAAGCCGAAGTTAGCGGCAGCACCGTCTATCGCCTGCAAGCGGTGGCAAGCGACAAAGCCGCAGCCGACAAGCTGTGCAAAGCGATCAAGGCCGACGGGCTGGCCTGCACGGTCAAACCCTGAGCAGGAGCGTTTCGACAAAGGGCGATTTTGCGTGGGTGCGGGGCATATTCACCCCTTTTCCCCACGAATTGCCTCGGCGTGGTCAAAGCGGCGCTTGCCTGATCGGCGAGTGGCTGCAAGGCTGATGCCATGACGCCAGCGATTTTCGGATGTTCAGGCCCGCGATTGACGGATGACGAACGCGCATTTTTTCGCGAGGCGGATCCGGCTGGCTACATCCTATTCGGCCGCAATTGCGATGATCGCGAACAATTGCGCGCTCTGACTGACGATCTGAGGTCAATTCATGGCCGCGATCACTTGCTAATCTCGATAGATCAAGAGGGCGGCCGAGTGGCGCGCCTTCGTCCGCCGGAATGGTCGGACTATCCGGCTGGTAAGGCTTTTGCTGATCTGTATCAAATAGCACCAGCGAGCGCGATTGAGGCCGCACGGGTCAGCGCCAAGGCGATGGCGCTGGAGCTGTCGGCTATGGGCATTAACGTGGATTACCACCCTCCGCTCGACCTAAGTTATCCTGGTGCGCATGATGTAATTGGCGACCGCGCGCTGGGGCGGGACCCGATGCAGGTCGCCGCGATTGGCCGTGCCATACTTGATGGGTTGGCTGCGGGCGGGGTGACCGGATGCATCAAGCACATGCCCGGCCACGGTCGCAGCATGGTCGACACGCACAAGGAACTGCCGACAGTCCATGAAAGCGCCGAGGAGCTGGAACGCGATCTTGAGCCATTTCGCAAGCTGAATTCGGCCCTTATCGGGATGACCGGACATCTCGTCTTTCCGGTCTGGGATGCGGACAACCCTGCGACTTTGTCGGAGACTGTTATCCGTGACATTATCCGCGGGGAAATCGGGTTTGAAGGACTGCTGCTGACCGATGATATCGACATGGAGGCGCTTTCGGATAGCATCCCCGAACGCTCTGCCAAGGCTATCGCAGCGGGATGCGACATCGTGCTCAATTGCTGGGCCAAGACGGACGATATGGTTGGGATTTGCGACGCTGTTCCGTCCATGTCCGACAAGGTGGCATCGCGGTTGAACCGTGCAATCGAGGGCACGCGGATCACAGATGTTATGCCCGAGGAAAAGGGCGAATTGTTGGCCAAGCGCGATGCCTTGCTTGCAATTGCAGGGAACGCAGCATGAGCACCAATGATGAAGGTTTCATGTTGAGCGGCGAGGCTGCGGGTTCAGGCGAGGC
Organism: Pseudomonadota bacterium; assembly: GCA_039025455.1. Lineage (GTDB taxonomy): Bacteria > Pseudomonadota > Alphaproteobacteria > Sphingomonadales > Sphingomonadaceae > Erythrobacter. The sequence continues at coordinate 9,551 of JBCCOF010000090.1, forward strand.
GAGCGAGGGAACATCCGACGCTTGGGCCGAGGACGAGACCGTCAAACGAGGCGCAAAGTCGGGTGAGGACGCGCTCTATCTGGAGCTGGACGGCTGGGAAGGGCCGCTCGATCTGCTGCTTGATCTGTCGCGCCGACAAAAGGTCGATCTGCGCCAGATTTCGATCCTCGCGTTGGTCGATCAATACCTTGCTTATATCGAAGAGGCCGAAGCCCTGCGTCTTGAACTGGCGGCGGATTAACTCGTGATGGCGGCGTGGCTGGCCTATCTTAAATCCGCGCTGCTCCTGCCCAAGGAAGAGCAGGAAGACCCCAGCCCCGAAGAACTCGCGCTGCGCCTGCAATTGCGCCTGCAACGGCTCGGCGCCATGCGCGAGGCGGCGGCCCGGTTGATGGGGCGGGACAGGATTGGCCGCGACATTTTCCTGCGCGGTGCGCCCGAGGGGCTGCGGATTGACCGCAAGACGCTGTGGAAGTCGGACGCCTATTCGCTGATTCAGGCCTATGGTCAGGTAAAAGCGCGCACCGCTCCTCGCATTTACCACGTTTCGGATCGCCCGGTGGTGACACTCGACAGCGCGCTGGACCGGGTTTCGGCGATGCTTGGCGTGACGCTCGACTGGATGGACATTCGCGACTTCCTGCCCCCGCGCGCCGAGCCGGCCTTGCGCAAATCCGCGCTTGCCTCGAGCTTTGTCGCGGCGCTGGAACTGGCGCGGACCGGGCGGGCCGAGATTCGTCAGGAGGGGCCGTTCGAGCCCTTGAGCATTCGCCGCTTGAAAGAGGGTTCGCAAGCGTGAGCGAGGACACACAAGACACCGAGCAGGACACAGACGCCGTTGCGCGCGCGCTCGAAGCGACTTTGTTCGCCGCCGAAGAGCCGATGAGCGTGGATGAGCTGGCCAAGCATTTGGGCGATCTCGACAATTCGACGATTCGCGAGGGATTGAAGGCGCTTGTCGAGCATTACGCGCCGCGCGGCGTGCAATTGGTTGAGCGCGGCAAACGTTGGCATTTTGAGACCGCTGCCGATCTCGCGCACCTGTTGAGACGCGAGCGCGAACAGGTCCGCCGCCTGAGCCGCGCGGGCACCGAAGTGCTCGCCATCATCGCCTATCATGAGCCGGTAAGCCGCGCGGAAATCGAATCGATTCGCGGGGTGCAGACCGCGAAGGGCACGCTCGACGTGCTCTTGGAAGCGGGCTGGATCAAGCTTGCGGGTCGGCGCGAGGTTCCCGGGCGACCGGTCATTTATGCAACCACTCCAGAATTTCTCGACCACTTCGGCCTGGCATCGCGCAAGGACTTGCCGGGAATAGACGAGCTGCGAGCGGCTGGCCTGCTGGACCCGGTCGATGACGCATTAGGAGAGGCAATGGGTGCCGGTGGCGACAATACTGACGAAATTCCAGCCGATGAAGCGCAAGAGAGCGACGAAGAAAGCTGATTCACATCGAATCACCCTTCGACTGGCGTTAGGCTTTGTTCGCCCCTATATAGGTCCAAGGCAATCAAGAGAGACTTCGTAATGGGCGGTATCGGAATTTGGCAGATCCTCATCGTGGCACTTGTTGTGCTCGTCCTGTTTGGACGCGGCCGCATTTCCGAGATGATGGGCGATTTTGGCAAGGGCATCTCCAGCTTCAAAAAAGGAATGACTGAAGAGGAAGAGGGGACCCCCGCTTCCAAGGCTCAGATTGAAGCGCCTGCGAAAGAAGTGAAGCCTGCCGAAACCACCACCACCGAGTCGAACGACTCGGCGAGCTGAATTTCCGTAAGCTCCGCGTGGGTCACGGGGTGCACGTCCGCTTCAAAGGCACCTGATGTTCGATATCGGCGCAGCTGAATTGTTGGTAATAGTCATCGTCGCGGTCCTTGTGATCGGGCCGAAAGACATGCCGCTCGCGATGCGCACCGCCGGTCGATGGATCGGCAAGGTCCGCCGCGTTTCAGCGCACTTCCGCACGGGCGTCGACGCCATGGTTCGCGAGGCCGAGCTTGAGGAAATGGAAAAGAAGTGGAAGGCGCAAAACGAAGCGATCATGAAAAAGAGCGCTGAGGCAGCCGAGGTTGATGGTTCAATCGCTTCGGACGAATCGGTTATGACGGGACCGCTCCCCGTCGATGACCCGATTGCCGATGGAGTGAATGACGCGCCCGGCGATCACGGTATTGATCTTCCCGGAATTCCCGACCCGATGGCAGATGATCCGGTGCCCGGAGCTCAGCCAGCGCCTCCTCCGCCTAAGCCCGGCGAATAGAAATCAGCGATGGCATTTGAAGTCAAAGACATCGACGAAACCCGCGCACCATTACTCGATCATCTGATCGAGCTGCGCGGACGCTTGCTCCGCTCGGTTCTGGCGCTGGCGGTTGGATTTGGTGTTTGTCTGTACTTTGCAGACCAG
>JBCCOF010000091.1:0-11817 GCA_039025455.1 Pseudomonadota bacterium
ACGCTCCGGCCTATGGCGGCTATTGCGCTTGGGCCATTGGTGCGAATGACCGCTTGGCCGAAGGTGATCCCAACGTCTACGAGATCGTCGATGGCACGCTCTATCTGAACTACAACGACGATGTTCAGAAGAAGTGGCAGGAAGACAAGCCCGGCTTCATCGCAAGCGCGGACAAGAACTATCCGACCCACTCGCCGGACGAGCACTTCACCAACCAGTAAGTCTCTTCGGGCTTCGACCCAATCAGAACCCCCCGTCGCGCCGATTGGCCCGGCGGGGGTTTTTCTTTTCTAGCCGCAGCGCGCGTCGCGGATGATCTGGTTGGCATCAAGCATCAGGTTGAGCCGCGGGCTGGTCGGGTCTGGATTGATAAAGTCAGAGCTGCCAGCCCCGATAAAGCGCACCTCGCTCGCGCCGGTCGCCGCATTCTGCACCGCGACGCGGGTGGCATCGTCCGCCTGTTTTCCGATAAACTCGCCGACCAGATTGGCGCCGCAGGCGGAATTGGGATCGGTCTGCGTGCCTGCAGTGAAGGGGCCGGGCGCCGCTCCGGGCTTTTCTTCCTGCATGGTGGGCGCGACTGTGCCTTGGGCGACAGGCTTATTGTTGCCTTCACTCGATCCAATGCGAGCGGCGAAATCGTCAGCCTGATTGCCGGTCGGTTCCTCGGCGCCGCCGCATGCACTCAATGCAAGAAGCGCGGCCATAGCGGTGATTGCGGGTGCGATTTTCATGGTGATCCCCGTTCGGACAAATTGCTGTCAGCGCCTAGGCGGCATTGCCGTTACAGTTTCGTGAAATTCACCTTTGGCGAATGCGATCCTTGGTCAGTTGATCGACGCTGGTGACGCCCATTAACCGCATTCCGCGCTCGATTTCGTCCTGCAAAATGCCCAGCGCTCGCTCCACGCCTTCCTGACCCGCAGCCGCGAGCGCGTAGAGGTAAAGCCGCCCACCCGATGCCGCCGTTGCGCCGGTGCAGAGCGATTTCAGCGCATGGGTTCCGCGCCGCACGCCGCCGTCGCAAATGATCTCTATCTGGCCGCCGACGGCATCGACGATTTCGGGCAATTGGTCGAAGGGGCTGCGCGACCCGTCCAATTGCCGCCCGCCATGGTTGGAGAGCATGATCGCGTCGGCTCCGATTTCGACCGCACGTCGCGCATCGCCTGCGCTCATCACGCCTTTCAGAACGAATGTCCCCCCCCATTGTTCGCGTATTGCGGCTGCGGTGTCCCAATCCATCGATGTGTCGAGCATGGTGTTGAAATACTCGGCGATACTGACCGCTTTGCTCGATCCCTCGGTCACATGCGTATCGAGATTCGGGAGACGGAACTTCTCGCGAAAGACATAGTCGAGCGTCCACTTTGGTCGCGTCGCATAGCTCCAGATGCTCGCGGGGGTGAAGCGGGGCGGGGTGGTGAAGCCGGACCGCAGGCACCGCTCCCGCTTGCCCGAAACGATGGTGTCCACCGTCAGCGCAAGCGCGTCAAAGCCCGAAGCCTGGCACCGTTCGATCATATGCGTGTTGAGCGATTTGTCTTTGTGAACATAAAGCTGGAACAGCTTCGGCCCGTTCGTCATCGCCGCGATCTCTTCGATCGAGCGGGTGGCGAGGCTCGAAATGCCGAACCAAAGCCCGAATTTTTCGGCCGCCTTGGCCACGGCTGTTTCGCCCTGCCAGTGAAAGGCGCGCTGCACGGCTGTGGGCGAGAGCATCAGCGGCAATGCGCTTTTGCGGCCAAGGATCGTGCAACTCGTGTCGATATGTTCCACGCCGGCAAGCACATCGGGCACCAGATCAACCGCATCATAGGCTTCGGTGTTGCGTCCCTTGGTCAATTCATCGTCAGCCGCGCCGTCAATATAGTCGAACACGGGGAAGGGCAGGCGCGCTTTGGCCAGCAGCCTAAAGTCCTCGATTCTGTGGCAATCGCTCAATTTCATAGCGCAAAAGCCTCTGACCGATTGCGCGAAACCTGTCGAGAGCATGGCGTTAGGATCGGCAAATCGAACAAAAATGAAATTTTTTTATCCGGCCTGTCACCAATCTCGATTTCGGTGCGAACTACCCGGTGTGCACGGTCACTCGACGGCCTTCAGGGCAATCAGCCAGTCCACCCCTCTCTGGCGATCACACCCCCTGATCACCCCGTTTCTGAGACCCGACCGGGTGACCGTCGCACAAACCTTTTCCCCAGGAGGACCCGATTATGAAACTCAAATATCTAGCACTCGCCGCTGCCGCTGCCTTTGCAGTTCCAGCCGGTCTTGTCGCCCCCGCACATGCCGATGGCGGCATTTTCGTTGGCGTTAATCAAGGCAATATCGCCGTCGGCGGATATGACACCGTCAGCTACTTTCAGGGCGATGGCGTCCCGGTAAAGGGCGATGCGCGCTTTACGGTCGAATACATGGATGCCGAATGGCACTTTTCCAGCCAGGCCAATGCCGATGCGTTCAAGGAAGACCCTGATGCCTATGCGCCGCAATATGGCGGCCACTGCGCTTGGGCAATGAGCCGCGGTTCGCTCGCACCGGGTGATCCAACCGTTTACAAGCTGGTCGATGGCAAGCTCTATCTGAACGTCAACAAGCAGGTTCAGCAGCGCTGGTTCAAGGACATTCCCGGCTTCATCGCCAAGGCCGACATCGCTTGGAAGAGCGTGCCCACCGGCAAGGTGTTTGGCCAATAAATCACCCCCGTTCGCTTTGGCGCCCCGGCGGCTGACCCCGACCCCTGATTCCCGCCGGGGTGCCATCTCGAAAACTTAAAACTGAGAAGGATGCTAAGATGTCGAATACTCAATCACTTGCAAAGATGTTGATGGTCGCTGGTGGCCTCGCTGTCACGACTGCTGGCGCTCCTGCGATGGCTGACGAACCATGTGGACCGAGCGCATCGAGCCTTTCGAACAACTGGTCGGCAAAGCGGGCTGAGCGCGCCGAACGCCGGGCCGAACGCAAGGCCGCGAAGAAAGCACGTCAGCAGGCGGCCTGTGCTGCCGCTGCTTGCGAAGCTGCATGCGAAGCGGCTTGCGGGGCCGCCTGTGGCGCGGCGTGCGAGGCAGCTTGTGGTGCTGCGTGTGAAGCCGCTTGCGGTGCCGAGTGCGGTGCAGCTTGCGAAGCGGTTGAATGCGAAGCGGCAGCCTGCGCTGCGTCCGATTGTGGCGCAAGCGCGTGCGGCGCGGCCGCATGTGGCGCGGCGGAATGTGAAGCTGGAGCTTGCGCGCCAGAAGCCTGACGGCGCGCATTTGGGTGTGGCCGTTGTAATTGTCCTCCTAATCGCTTCGGCCACACCCTTTTCTTACCGAAGCTCCAAGGGTCGCATAGGAGGATAGAAGAAAGGCCGCTTGCGCGTTTATCCTGCGCAAGCGGCCATTTTTTGTGTCTGGCTGCCTTATTGCTTTTCGAACGCGGCGCTGATCGTCAGATCAACGTCATTCCCGATCAGACCTTGACCATAGGTGAGGCCCCACTTTGTCCGGTCAAATTTCGCGCGCGCGTGAAACCCTACCGTTTCCTGTTTGGAAAACGGGTTGGTGCCCGCTCCGGTGAAGGTAACCGCAAGGCTGACCGGCCCGGTCTTGCCGTTCATGGTCAGGTCGCCATCCACTTTTGCACGCAGTGCGGTGAGTTTTGTCACTTTGGTCGAGGTGAAGGTCGCCATGCCCGGATCGCTGCCAAAGAAATCGGGCGCCGCGCCGTCTTTGCCCGGGCGCAGCAAATGCTCCTTTAGCCCGGCATTGGCGACGGTGACGTTTGCGATGGGAATTTTGATTTCGAACTCAGCGTCAGAGATGTTTTCCGGATCCATCTCCATCGTGCCGGTGATGGCTCCGAATAAGCCGAAATAATCGTTGAAGCCGAAGTGATCGACCCCCCAGCTTACGAGGGTATGCGCTGGATCGAGCGCATAGGTCCCCGCCGTCACGCGGTCGGGATCGGGTGTGCCGGGGAATTCGGGCGCGTCCTGCGCCAAGATCGCGGGCGCGGCGGTGATTGTGCCGATGGCGAGTGCGATGCTGGCGGTGGCGGCGAGGGCGAGTGATTTCATCTGACGGCTCTCCTTGTGTCGTGACAGATCAACGGGAAAAAGGTTCGGAGGGTTCCCTTACAGACCTGTCACAGACCAGACCTGAACCGGATCAGCACACACCTTCATCGTTATCGATACGCGCATTGAGCGTTTCCGCATTGTACTCTTGCGCCGGCGGATAACCTTCGCACGGCACGAATTTCTCGTCCTGTGTCAGGCAAGCCACTTCGCACACCTGCACCGCACGCTCGGCCTGCCAGTCGATATGCCAAAATCGTCCGCCTGGCGTCGAGATATAGCCGTCCATTCGATCCGTAATTTCCTGCTCCAGATCGGTTAGCGAGGGCGTCTCGTTGTCGTATTCCACGTCATAGCCGCCATGGGTGTGAAAGCTCGCCACAGGGTTCTGTCCGGCCGGCCATTCATACGAATATCCGCAGCTGGCTTCCTCGCCCTTGGTTATATCGGAGGCCGAGAGGTTTCCTTCGGTGTCCTCTAAGATCATGCCGCAATATTCGACGCTGGTGGCGAATGATCGCTCTTGCAGACTCTCCAGCTGCTCTTTGGCGAAGGCCTGAATTTCTTTCTGGGACGATATCGGCGCGATGTATTCGCGCTCCGCGTAAAGATTGTCCGACGCGATATCGAGCACAACAATGATGCCCACCACGGCGCACACCGTGAGCAGGCATCCATTGCTGATCCGTCGAGTCACGTCTCGCGCCGCGACCGTCGCTTAGTTCTTGTCCTTGTCGACCAGCTTGTTCGCGCCGATCCACGGCATCATCGCGCGCAGCTCGGCGCCGGTCTTCTCAATCGGGTGCGCCTGAGCCGCCTTGCGCGCCGCTTTCAGCTCGGGCTGACCTGCGCGGTTGTCGAGCACGAAGTCCTTCACAAAGCGACCCGCCTGAATATCGGCCAGCACGCGCTTCATCTCGGCTTTGGTTTCTTCGGTGATGATCCGCGGGCCGGTGGTGATGTCGCCATATTCGGCGGTGTTGCTGATCGAATAGCGCATATTGGCGATGCCGCCTTCATACAGCAGATCGACGATCAGCTTGGTTTCGTGCAGGCACTCGAAATAGGCCATTTCCGGCGCGTAACCCGCTTCGGTGAGCGTTTCGAAACCGGCTTGGATCAGGTGGGTGATTCCGCCGCACAGCACGGCTTGCTCGCCGAACAGATCGGTTTCGCATTCCTCGCGGAAATTGGTCTCGATAATGCCCGACCGGCCGCCGCCAACGCCGCTGGCATAGGCGAGCGCGACATCGTGTGCGGAGCCGCTGGCGTCTTGGTGGACCGCGATCAGGCAGGGCACGCCGCCGCCGCGCACATATTCGGAGCGCACGGTGTGGCCCGGACCCTTGGGCGCAATCATGATCACGTCGATATCCGAAGCGGGCTCGATCAGGCCAAAGTGCACGTTGAGACCATGAGCAAAGGCGAGCGCGCTGCCGGGGCGCATATGGCCTGCGAGATCGTTCTCCCAAATGGCCGCTTGATGCTCGTCAGGCGCAAGGACCATCAGGATATCGGCCCATTTGGCCGCGTCGGTGTTGCTCAGAACCTTGAAGCCTGCCTCTTCTGCCTTCTTGGCGCTGGAGGAACCCTCGCGCAGCGCAATGGCAACCTCCGGAACGCCACTGTCGCGCAGGTTTTGCGCGTGGGCATGACCTTGCGAGCCATAGCCGAGCACGGCGATTTTCTTCGGTTTGATCAGGCCAAGGTCGGCATCGGCGTCGTAATATACTTTCATTTCAACCCTTTTCGTCATCCCAGCGAAAGCTGGGATCTCGTGCCTCCCTGTCGCACGTTTGCTATGGAGACCCCAGCTTTCGCTGGGGTGACGATGAAATCTCTATGCCCCTTCGGCCCCGCGCATCATGCCCACCACGCCCGATCGACCGACGCTGACCAGCCCGAGCTCGCGCATCAGCACGATGAAGCTGTCAATCTTGTCGGGTGATCCGGTGAGCTCGAACACGAAACTTGCCGGCGTCGTATCGACGACATTGGCGCGGAAGACTTCGGCGGTACGCAGAGCCTCCACCCGCGCTTCGCCTTTGCCCGCCACTTTGATCAGCGCCAGTTCGCGCTCGACATGCGGGCCAGCCTCGGTGAGGTCCACGACCTTGTGAACGGGCACAAGCCGATCAAGCTGAGCCTCGATCTGGTCGATCACTTCGGGCGGACCGTTGGTGACGATGGTGATGCGGCTGACGGCGTGGTCATCCGAGATATCGGCCACGGTCAGACTGTCGATGTTGTAACCGCGCGCGGTGAACAGGCCGGTGATCTTGGCAAGGATGCCCGGTTCGTTGTCGACGGTGATGGTGAGGACATGCCGCTCGGTCGCGGCGCTTTTGATTTTCATTGGTGTGGTTTCCCTTGGGACGCGCGCTTACACGAGTGCCTTCGCCTCGTCATCCATCGTGCCATCGACCTGATCGCCATAGAGCAGCATATCGGTGTGCGCCGCGCCCGACGGGATCATCGGCAGACAATTGGCGTCCTGCGCCACGAGACAATCGACCATGACCGGACCGTCATGCTCCATCATCGCGGTGATGCCAGCGTCCAGCTCGCTTTCGTCGTGAATGCGAATGCCCTTCCAGCCATAGGCTTCGCAAAGCTTCACAAAGTCCGGTAAACTGTCGGAATAGCTGTTTGAATAGCGGCTTTCATAGGTCAGTTCCTGCCACTGGCGGACCATGCCCATATATTCGTTGTTGAGGATGAAGATCTTGACCGGCAGGCGGTATTGCGAGGCGGTGCCAAGCTCCTGAATATTCATCTGGATCGAGGCTTCTCCGGCGATATCAATCACCAGCGCATCGGGCATGCCCAGCTGCGCGCCGATGGCGGCGGGCATGCCGTAGCCCATGGTGCCAAGCCCGCCCGAGGTCAGCCACTTGTTCGGGTTTTCAAAGCCGAAATATTGCGCGGCCCACATCTGGTGCTGGCCCACTTCGGTCGAGATGATCGGCTCGCGGTGATGGGTGAGGGCGTGCAGCCGCTCGATCGCCTTTTGCGGCATGATCATATCGGGATGTTTGCGCGATTTCTCAGGATAGGCGAGGCATTCACGCGCGCGCCAACCGGCGATGCGAGCTTTCCACTCGCCCAGATCCTGCGGCTTTCGCTCGCCCCAGACTTCGATCATCTGGCTCAACACAATCCCGCAATCGCCGACTATGCCAAGTTCTACGGCCACATTCTTGTTGATCGAAGAGCGGTCGATGTCGATGTGAATTTTCTTGGAATCGGGCGAGAACGCATCGAGCCTTCCGGTGACACGGTCATCAAAGCGCGCTCCGATGCAGACCATCACGTCGGCTTTGTTCATCGCCATATTGGCCTCATACGTGCCGTGCATGCCCAGCATCCCGAGCCAATCGGGATGCTGGCTGGGGAAGCAGCCGAGGCCCATCAGGGTCGAGGTAACCGGCGCGCCGGACAGGTCCTGCAACTGGCGCAGCAATGCGCTCGCATCGGGGCCGGCGTTGATGACGCCGCCGCCCGTATAGAGGATCGGGCGCTCGGCTTCCGCCAGCATCTCGACCGCTTCGATCACCTGCTCTGCTGGCGCGGCCATTTGTGGTGCGTAGCGGTGCGGTGCAGTCAGTTTCGACGCGCGGCTTTCGGAGGGCACTGCGATCTGCACATCCTTGGGAATGTCGATCACGACCGGTCCGGGCCGACCCGTGGTGGCGATGCGGAACGCCTCTTCGACGGTCGCGACAAGGTCCGCCGGATCGTTCACGAGGTAATTGTGCTTGGTGCAGTGGCGGGTGATGCCGATTGTGTCGGCCTCCTGAAACGCGTCGGTCCCGATCAGGCCGGTGGGTACCTGTCCGGTGATGACGACCATCGGGATCGAGTCCATCCACGCATCGGCGATTCCCGTAACAGCGTTGGTCGCGCCGGGGCCGGAGGTAACCAAAACCACGCCCGGTTTGCCAGTCGCGCGGGCGTAGCCCTCCGCCGCGTGGGCCGCGCCAGCCTCGTGCCGCACAAGGATATGGCGAATGCGCTCGTCCCCGAACAATTCGTCATAAATCGGAAGCACCGCACCGCCGGGGTAGCCGAACACATATTCGACACCCTGATCGATCAGGCATTCCATCAACAAGGCGGCTCCGGAGCGCTGCGCCACTTTACTCTCCTAAAACTAAAAACGGCCCGAAGCGGATATCGCGTCGGGCCGGTCGAGGTATTCTATGGTCAAGAATCCCAGATCAGCCCGTTTCACCTACAAGAATGGCAATAAACATAATCTGGCGTTCCTTCACCTTTACGTAGCGGCACGATGCGTAGCCGGTGTTTGTGACAAATCCAAGTGGCGGCATGCGAATTATCGCCGCTGCCCTTGCGCTCATCCGCTATACGTCACTTTCTAACGCGTCAACCATTAAAGTTGTAATAATGATGCAAAAATGGACTTAATGTCGACATTTTGAGATTCAATGTGCTGCCAATCGGCCGGTGACTGGTTGCGGAACCAAGTGAATTGGCGCTTGGCGTAGTTGCGCGTTGACTGCGTGCCGGCTTCGATCATGGCTTCGCGCGACACTTCATCCGCCAGAAAAGCTGCGATTTCAGGGACGCCGATTGCGCGCATAACGGGCAGATCGGTGCTGAGGCCGCGTTCCAGCAGAGCCTCCACCTCGGCAATAGCGCCGCTTTGAAGCATCGCTTCGAACCGCTTATCGCAACGTTGATAGAGCCACTCGCGCTCAGGCAGCATCACGACGCCATGCAGATCTACCTCATCGCCGATGCCTCCGGTCTTGGCTTGCTGCCAATCGCCGAGGGTTGTGCCGGTGGAGCGTTTCACCTCGAGTGCTCGCGTAATCCGCTGTGTGTCGCCCGAGTCTAGCTGCGCGGCGCGTTCGGGGTCTTCGATCATTAGCGCGGCGTGGGCGGCCTGCGTCGGCAAAGCGCGCACCACCGCGCGCACTTCGGGGTCGATTTCGGGGATGGGCGCGATCCCTTCGAGGAGCACCTTCATATACATGCCCGTGCCACCGACCAGCACGGGCAGGGCGCCCGCCGCGTGGGCTGCCTCAATCTCGACCTTAGCGCGGCTCGCCCAATCCGCCGCTGAACACGCCTGCGCTCCCTCCCATGCGCCAAACAATCTGTGCGGCGTTTGCGCCTGTTCGTCCTCGTTCGGGGCGGCGGAGAGGATGGGGATGTCTTTATAGACCTGCATCGAATCCGCATTGATGATCCACGTTTCACCGCTCTGGTCCGCGCGCGCCTTTGCCAGTTCCAGCGCAACAGCGCTCTTGCCGCTCGCGGTCGGCCCTGCGATGAGCGCGAGCCTCTTGGAATTCGGAGATGATTTGGTGGTCATAGCGCGGCTGATAGCAGACCCTGACGATTGGGAAACACGCATTGAAGCTATGCGAGAGGTGTTAAGGCACTCCGAAGTTCTGTCAGCCGATATTGCCGCGCGCCTGATCGACGCGGAAGACGGCGTGGGCGAGATCGAATTCGACGGGGATGATCCGCAGTTGGCGTTCAACGCTGTCGAGACCCAATTCGGGCAATGCGATGTTCTGGTGAGCGCATCGCCGATCGCGGTGCCGCGGGTGTTTGTGTCGGACATGGACTCGACCATGATCGGGCAGGAATGCATCGATGAGCTTGCTGATTATGCGGGTCTGAAGCCGCAGATTGCCGAGATCACCGAGCGCGCGATGCAAGGGGAGTTGGACTTCGAAGATGCTCTGCGAGAGCGGGTGGCGCTGCTCAAGGGTTTGGGCGAGGATGCCATCACGCAATGTCTTGAAGAGCGCATCAGGCCTACTCCCGGCGCGCGGACTTTGACCAAGACCCTGCGTGCCCATGGCGCGAGGACTGTGCTTGTTACGGGCGGCTTTCACCACTTTGCCGATGTTGTGGGCCAAGACCTCGGCTTCGAGCGGGTCGTGGGCAACCGGCTCGCGGTGGCGGATGGCAAGCTCACTGGAGAACTGGCCGGTCCGATCACCGATGCGGGCACCAAAGCCGCGGTTTTGGCCGAGGAAAGTGAGCGTGCGGGCGAGGGTGCGCGCAGCCTTTCTACGGGGGACGGCGCGAATGATATCCCCATGATCCAGGCCTCGGATTACGGTTTTGCCTATCGCGCCAAGCCCAAGGCGAGAGCGGCGGCCAACGGGCGTATCGATAGCGAAGACCATACTGCGGTGCTGCTGCTGCTCGGCATTGCGCGCAGTGATTGGGTTGAGGGATAGGCCGAACGGGTCACTAGTGTGCAGATAGGTCTTTTTTCCGAACCGACTTGATTATTTACACTTATGTAAGTAAGGCGGTTTTAGATCACGTCACCCGACACCTTGAGGCCGACATATCATGACCGCAACCGCCGCCCCTTACAGCCAGCAGTTTTCGCAAGACGGGACCGTTCTGCGTCACCCTGACCGCCCCGAACCGGTTTATTCACTGCCGCGCGCGATCAAGAATTTCCGCCTGCTGATGAAGGACAAGGAAGACACGAGCCTCGTCTTCAAGATTTACGAATCGCTCCCTGACAAGGATTTCATTGATCGCGTGGCTGGCCTCACGCTGACCGAGAATGGCGAAAAGCTGCGCGCCAGTGAACCGAACCTTCCCGAAATTCTCGACGATCATGCCGAGCTGCGTAAGACCCCGAAGGGCAGCCTTGCGCATGCCTATTGCGATTTTATGGAGAGCGAAGGGCTAAGCGCCGCGGGTCTCGTGGCCGAGTTTGACCGGCTCGGGCGTCCGAAATTCAACGACCTGACCAATTGGTATATGGAGCGGTCGCGCGATACGCATGATCTGTTCCACGTGCTCACCGGCTATGGCCGCGATGCACTGGGTGAGCAGTGCGTGCTGCTTTTCACCCACGGCCAATCGCCGAGCCAAGGCCACCTGCTGATCGGCTATGCCGGGGCCGCGAACATCAAGAAGATGGCGTGGGGCAGCAAGGCCCCGATCTTTGGCGCGGTCAATCAGGCCAAGCGCACCGGTAAAGGCGCGCCCAAGCTGATCGAACAGCCGATCCGCGACCTGCTCAAAATGCAATTCGACGATCTGCGCGCAATGCTGAAGATCCCTGAGCCGACCGTTTACCGCGAATGCCACCGCATTTGGCGCGAGGAAGGGCTGGACCCGTACGACCTGCTGGCAACCGAAACGGGCACCGGTGAAGAGCTCGCTTCGGCTTAAGCTCGCCTAAAGCCAGCTTGAAATCTGGCTCAGCGGTTTTTTGTTGAGGGCATGGGCGGGCACCGTTGCATCGTCCGTGGGCCGTCCGACAACCACAATCATCAGCGGCTTTTCCCATTCGGGCCGTTCGCATGCCTCGCGCAGGAAACCCATGGGGGAGGGCGTGTGCGTCAGCGTGGCCAAGCCAGCTTCGTGCAATGTCGCGATCAGCATCCCGCACGCAATCCCGACGCTTTCATTGACGTAGTAATTCTGCGTTTTGCCGTCTTCCTCGATGCCGCCTTTGCGCTGGGCGAAGACGACAATCAGGTATGGCGCTGTCTCAAGGAATGGCTTGTCCGCATCGGTGCCAAGGTCCGCGAGTGCGTCGAGCCATTCGTCACTGGCTTTTGGATCGTCGCCATCCTCTCCATAAAAGCGCCGCTCCTCGGCCTCGGCAGCGTCGCGGATTGCGCGTTTTTTCTCCGCCGACCCGATCACGGCGAAATGCCATGGTTGGTGATTGGCGCCATTCGGAGCGGTGCCCGCCGCTTCAATCGCCGCCTCGATCACCTCACGCGGGACCGGTGCATCGG
>JBCCOF010000092.1:0-11702 GCA_039025455.1 Pseudomonadota bacterium
GCGTTCTCGATCCTCGACACCGAGATCACGGACGTTCTGATCCCGACCAACGATGTGATCGCCGGGGAAGAGCTGGCTTATGCGCCGAACTTCCAGGGCAACATCCGCGTTCGTTACGAATGGGACCTTTCCGACACGCTGGAAGCTTACATCCAGCCGCAGGTTTCGCACTCGGCATCGAAGTTCACCGACATCATCGAGATCAACAAGATCCAGCTTGATGCCTACACCGTGGCCGACCTTTCGATCGGTGTTAAAGCCGACCAATGGGGTTTTGAAATCTTCGGCGAGAACCTGTTCGACGAGCGTGCTGAAATTTCCGGTATTTTCGGCAATGACCGTGAACGCATCATCACCAACCGTCCGCTAACGGTTGGTGCGCGGGTCTCGTTCGACTACTGATCCGAGGCAAACCTGATCAAAGCGGCGGGAGTGGCAATGTTCACTCCCGCCGTTTTGCTGTCTAAGGCAGGCTTATGACGCGCGAGGAAACACTCAAACAGGCACAGCAAGCGCTCCAATCGGGGTGCTTTGCCGAAGGGCTGCGCCATGCGGAAACCGTACTGGCGGATGCGCCAGAAGATGGCGAAGCGCTCTATATGGCCGCCGTTGCGGCGCGCTATTTGAAAAAGCCCGATGCCGCGTCGTCATTTCTTGTCCGCTTGCATACCGCGATGCCCGAATATGGCCGCGCGTGGCAGGAAGAGGGGCACCTCGCGCTTACGCGCGGCAATAACGGGGCGGCGTTCGAAGCTTTTGCGCGGGCCACACGTTTCAACCCCGCTTTGGAAGCCAGTTGGCGTGAGCAGGTCCGGCTGGGCGGGCCAGAGCAAGCGCAGGCAGCGCAGGCACAGCTGGACCGCTTGCGAACCTTACCGCGCGAATTGCTGGCGGTGACAAACCATTTGCATGAAGGCCGCCTGCTAAGGGCCGAAGAATTCTGCCGCCACTTCCTTCGCCACAACCCGCGTCATGTCGAAGGAATGCGGCTGCTCGCCAAAATCGGCGTAGAAATGGGTATCTTCGAAGATGCCGAGTTCCTTCTCGAAACCGCAACGCAGTTTGAACCCGATAATGTGCAAGTGCGGCTCGATTACATTGACGTTTTGCGCCGCCGCCAGAAGTTTGAGCGTGCTTGTGAAGAGGCAGAGGCGCTGTACAATCGCGACCGTGAAAACCCGCTTTTCCAGTCGCATTTCGCGATCGAGAGCATGCAGGCGGGCGAATATGCGCGCGCCTTCGAACTGTTCGACAAGGTGCTGGAAAAGCTGCCCGGTGATTACGCGACGCTGACCAGCAAGGGGCACGCGCTTAAAACAATCGGGCGGCAGGATGAAGCGGTCGAAAATTACCGCGCGTCTTTCGCGATCAAGCCCGACCATGGCGATGCCTATTATGCGCTCGCCAACCTCAAGACCTATTCCTTCACCGATGCCGAAATCGACGCGATGCGGCAGCAGGCTGCACGCGGGGATCTTGCATTTAACGACCGCGTCCACATCGCCTTTGCTCTGGGAAAAGCGCTGGAAGACCGCCGCGATTACGAAAACAGTTTTCGGCATTATGAAGAGGGCAACACGCTCAAGCGTGCGCAGACCCGATACAGCGCCGATAGAATGACCGAAGAGCTGGCGCGGCAGAAGGAACTCTGCACCGCTGAGCTGTTTAAAAAGCATGCTGGAGTCGGCCATGACGCGCCCGATCCGATCTTCATTCTGGGCCTGCCGCGCGCGGGATCGACCTTGCTTGAGCAAATCCTCGCAAGCCACTCGCAGATTGATGGCACGCTTGAACTGCCCGATATACTTGCGCTGGCGCACCGGTTGCGCGGGCGCAAAGCGGGCGATCCCCAGTACCCGGCGAACTTGCACGATCTCACCGCCGATGACTTCGCCAAGTTTGGCGAGCATTTTATCGAAAGCACGCGGGTTCACCGTAAGGGCGCGCCGTTCTTTATCGACAAGATGCCGAACAATTTCCGGCATATCGGGCTGATCCATCTGATCCTGCCCAATGCCAAGATTATCGATGCCCGCCGCGCGCCGATGGATTGCTGCTTTTCGGGCTTCAAACAGCTCTTCGCGCAGGGGCAAGAATTTACCTACGGGTTGAGAGAGATCGGGCGGTACTACTCCGATTATGTCGATCTGATGGAGCATTGGGACGCGGTTTTGCCGGGCAAGGTTCTGCGCGTGCAGCACGAGGATGTGCTCGACGATCTGGAGGGGCAGACCCGGCGGATGCTCGATTTTCTGGGTGTGCCGTTTGAGGAGGCGTGCCTCGCCTTTCACAAAACAGACCGCGCGGTGCGCACCGCCTCAAGCGAACAGGTCCGCCAGCCGATCAATCGCAAGGGGCAGGGGGCGTGGAAGCCGTTCGAGCCGTGGCTGGGGGATTTGAAGACCGCCTTGGGTGACCATGCGCCCTAGGCCAAACGCGCCCCCACGGGCACACCATCGCCCGGCTCGGCCAGCACAATCCGCCCTTCCTCATCGGGAAAGCCGAGCACCAGAACCTCGGACATAAACGGCCCGATCTGGCGCGGGGGGAAGTTCACCACCGCCATCACCCGTCGCCCGATCATGCCCTCCGGCGTGTAGAGATCGGTAATCTGCGCGGAGCTTTTCTTGACGCCAATTTCCTCGCCAAAATCAACGCGCAGCTTGATCGCGGGCCGGCGCGCTTCGGGAAAGGTCTCGGCTTCGACCACCGTTCCGGCGCGAATATCGACGGCAAAAAACTGCTCGGGTGCGACAGTATCCATGGGGCGCGGGGATAAGCGGTGCACGCGGTGATGTCGATCATTTGCCAAAGCCGCGCGGCTGTTTCATGCAGCGGAAATGAGCATTGCGCGCGGCGCGGCTTCGAGCCGCCAATGGCATTTCTGGATCGACCGCGGCGGGACCTTCACCGACATTGTCGCGCGCGCGCCCGATGGCGCTTTGTTCACCCGCAAATACCTCTCCGAAAACGCCGAGCATTATGACGATGCCGCGCTGCATGCGATGCGCGAATTGACCGGCGATGATGCGCTCAGTTTCGAGACGATCCACTCGATCCGCATGGGCACCACGGTGGCGACCAATGCGCTGCTGGAGCGCAAGGGTGAGCCGGTCCTGCTGGCGATCACGCGCGGGCTGGGCGATGCGCTTGAAATCGGCACGCAGGCGCGGCCTGACACCTTTGCGCTGAACATAAAGAAGCCCGCGCCGCTCTATGCCGATGTGGTCGAGATCGAGGAACGGCTGCGCGCCGATGGTACGGTGGAGACACCGATGGACCGCGATCAGGCGCGCGCCGCGCTCGAAGCCGCTTACGCCAGCGGATTGCGCGCCGTCGCCATCGTGTTGATGCACGGCTTCCGGCATACACAGCACGAGCGCGACCTCGCCCAGATCGCCGCAGCGGTCGGCTTTACCCAGATCTCGGTCAGCCACGAAGTCAGCCCGCTCACCAAGCTCGTGCCCCGCGGCCAGACCAGCGTGGTCGATGCCTATCTGACGCCGATCCTGCGCCGCTATGTCGACCGTGTGGCGGGGGCCTTCGACGACGCGCGTGCGCCGGGGCAATTGCTCTTCATGCAAAGCTCGGGTGGGCTGACCGATGCCGACGCCTTTCGCGGGCGCGATGCGATCCTTTCCGGGCCGGCGGGCGGGATCGTCGGTTGCGTCGAGACCGCACGTGCGGCGGGGTTCGAGCGGGTGATTGGCTTCGATATGGGCGGCACCTCGACCGATGTGTCGCATTATGCGGGCACGCTGGAAAAGGCTTACGAAACCGAGGTCGCGGGCGCGGCGATGCGGGTGCCGATGCTCGACATCCACACGGTAGCGGCGGGCGGTGGATCGATCCTGCGCTATGAGGACGGGCGCTTGCGGGTCGGGCCGGAAAGCGCCGGAGCCGACCCCGGACCTGCGTGTTACCGGCGCGGCGGGCCATTGGCGGTGACCGATATCAATGCCTGTCTGGGCAAGCTCTCGCCCGAGCACTTCCCGGCTATTTTCGGCCCCGACCAATCGCGATCCCTTGATGCCGAGGCTTCGCGCGAAGGCTTTGCGGAGATTGCGGCGGAGCTGGGCGATGGCCGCTCTCCCGAGGCGGTGGCGGAGGGTTTCCTCGCCATCGCCAACGACCATATGGCGCAGGCGATCAAGCAAATCTCGACCGCGCGCGGGCATGATGTGTCAGGCTATGCGCTCAATTGCTTTGGCGGCGCGGGCGGGCAGCACGCTTGCCTTGTGGCGGAACAGCTCGGGATCGAGAGCATACTAATCCACCCGCTCGCGGGCGTGTTGTCGGCCTATGGCATGGGCCTCGCCAAGACTGAAACCGTGCGGCAGTTTGTTATCAACGCCCCGCTGTCCCCTGAGCAAGTTGATCAAACACGTCTTAAAGCGAAGGTTCTGGAATCGGAGTGCGAGGCTGATCTGGCCGCGCAGGGTGTAGGAAAAGCCGAAATCCAACACCGCGCCAGCGCCCTGATGCGATACGCGCGGACCGAGACGGCGATCAGTGTCGAATTGACCGATGCGGCGAGCATGGCGCGCGAGTTTGAGCGGGTGCACCGCCAGCAATTCGGCTTTTCCGCGCCGGAGAAGGTGCTGCTGATCGACACGCTGATCGTCGAAAGCGAGAGCGGGGCGGGGAGCGGCTTCAGTGCACCCCGCTCCGAGCCAGCCACCGAACCTCCGCGCGTGCTCGACACTGTGCGCTTCTATTCCGGCGGCGCATGGCACGACGCCCCGCTTTTTGACCGTGCGGCGCTCGCCCATGGTCACACAATCACCGGCCCCGCGATCATTACCGAGGAGACAGGGACCATCGTGGTCGAGCCGGGCTGGGAAGGGGCGGTCGATGCCGATCTGTGCCTGATCTTGCGCCTCAAATCTGTCGCCGCAACGGCGCAATTCTCGGAACAAACCGCCACAACTTGCGATCCGGTCAAGCTCGAAATCTTCGCCAGCCAGTTCATGTCCATCGCCGAGCAGATGGGCATCGTCCTTCGCAACACCTCCCAATCGGTGAATGTGAAAGAGCGGCTTGATTTCTCCTGTGCGCTGTTTGATGCACGCGGCGATCTGATTGCCAACGCCCCGCATGTGCCCGTCCATCTCGGCTCGATGGATGCCAGCGTCAAAACCATCATCGAGAGCGGCGCGTCGATTAGTCCGGGCGATGCCTTCGTGCACAACAACCCGCACAAGGGCGGCTCGCATCTGCCCGATGTGACCGTGGTTTCGCCGGTGTTCGACGCGAAGGACGAAGCGGTGCTGTTCTACATCGCCAGCCGCGCGCATCACGAGGATATCGGCGGGATTAGCCCGGGCTCGATGTCGCCGCGCGGGCGCACAATCGGCGATGAAGGAGTGCTGCTCGACAATGTGAAGCTGGTCGAAGGCGGCGAATTTCAGAGCGAGCGGATTGAGCGCTTGCTCGGCGAGGCGCCGCATCCGGCGCGAAATATCGCCCAAAACGTCGCCGACCTGATGGCGCAGGTCGCGGCCAATGCGGTGGGCGCACGCGAACTGCGCAAGCTGGTTTCGGAGCAGGGGCTGGACGTGGTGCAGGCCTATATGGGGCACATTCAGGACACCGCCGAGGCGGCGGTGCGGCGGGTGATTGGGGGGATCGACAGCGGCGAATTCGTGCTGGAACTCGACTCCGGCGCGGTGATCCGGGTGGCGGTTCGCCCCGACGCGGCAAGCCGAAGCGCCACCATCGACTTCACCGGAACCAGCGCGCAACAGGACAGCGCCTTCAACGCCCCGCCCGCCGTCACCCGCGCCGCCGTGCTCTATGTCTTTCGCTGCCTGATCGACGACGATGTGCCGCTCAATGCCGGGTGCATGAAGCCGCTGACGATCATCCTGCCCGAAGGATCAATGCTGAACCCGGGCGATGATGCGGCGGTGGTCGCGGGCAATGTCGAGACCAGTCAGGCGATCACTGACGCTTTGTTCGCCGCGCTCGGGCGGCTGGGCACAAGTCAGGGGACGATGAACAATCTCACCTTCGGCAATGACACGCGGCAATATTACGAAACGATCTGTTCGGGCGCACCGGCAGGGCCGGATTTCGACGGTGCGTCGGGGGTGCACACCCATATGACCAACACCCGCATCACCGATCCCGAAGTGCTCGAACAGCGTTATCCGGTGGTGCTCGATAAGTTCATGATTGACCGGGGATCGGGCGGGGAGGGCCGCTGGAGCGCGGGCGACGGGGTGACCCGCGCCATTCGCTTCCTCGAGAATATGGAATGCTCGATCCTGTCCGAACATCGCGTGGTCGCGCCGGTCGGCTTGGTGGGCGGCGAAGCTGGACGTGTGGGCCAAAACTCAATTGAGCGCTCGGACGGTTCGATCACTCAGCTTGCAGGCTGTGATCAGGCAAAGGTCCAAGCGGGCGACCGCATCATCATCACCACGCCAACGGGCGGCGGCTTCGGAGCCAGAGAATAGACCATGAGCATCACGCAAAGACTTCGTAAAACCGGTCCGGGCGCGCTCGTCACCGCAGCTTTTATCGGCCCCGGCACCGTCACCGCCTGCACGCTGGCTGGCGCGAATTTCGGCTATGCGCTGCTCTGGGCGCTGGTCTTTGCGACCGTGGCGACGATTGCGCTGCAAGAGATGTCGGCGCGGTTGGGAGTGGTGACGCAAAAGGGGTTGGGCGAGACGCTTGCCGAATTGTTGGGTGCGTCGGTGCTGCGCTGGCCGCTGATCGCGCTGGTGTGTGTGGCGCTGTATCTTGGCAATGCCGCTTATGAAGCGGGGAACCTGTCTGGCGCGGCGCTTGGGATCGCAGCGATTGCGGGCGAGTCCGAGACGACATTCCGCGCCAGCGTCGCGGCGATGTCGGTGCTCGCAGGCGTGCTGCTGTGGACCGGCAGTTATCGCGCGATTGAGCGGGTGCTGGTCGTGCTGGTCGTGTTTATGGCGCTGGCCTTTGCGGCGACCTTTGCGCTGGTCCGGCCTGACCTTGGCGCTCTGTTTGGCGGCTTGGTGACCCCCACGATACCCGATGGCGCGCTGCTCACGGTCGTCGCCCTGATCGGCACCACAGTGGTCCCCTATAACCTGTTCCTCCACGCCAGCGCCGCGCGCACCAAATGGTCCGGCCCCGAAGACCTGCCCGCCGCGCGGCTCGACACCACGATCACCATCGGGATCGGCGGGTTGATCGGCATCCTGATCGTCTCCAGCGCCGCCGCCAGCCTGTTCGCCATCGGAGCCTCGGTCGAAAGCGCCGCCGATATGGCCGCGCAGTTCGAGCCTCTGTTCGGCGCGCAGGCGAAATATCTGCTGGGCGCGGGGCTGTTCGCGGCGGGTCTGACGAGTTCGATCACAGCGCCGCTCGCCACCGGCTATGCGGTCAGCGAGATCTTTCAGGTCGCGCCGGAGAAGCGCCCGCAGGTCCTGCGGCTGGTCGCGCTAAGCGTGATCGCGGTCGGCGCGGCGCTGGCGCTGACGGGTATCCGCCCGCTCACCATCATCCTCTCCGCGCAATTCGCCAATGGCATTTTGCTGCCCGTGGTCGCCGCCTTCCTGCTTTACGCCATGAACCAGAGCGCGGTGCTGGGCCGCTACACCAACGGGTTCGTTGCCAATGCGATGGGCGCGGTGGTGGTTCTGGTCGCGGCGGGATTGGGCCTGCGATCAATCTTGAGCGCGGCGGGCGCGATCTAGTGGCTGCCCTTCCCTTGGTGCAGCAATCGCGATAGGTTGCGACAAGAAACTAGAAAACAGCCCGGGAGAGCACTCGCTATGGCGAAATTCATTCTGAACGGTCAGGATACCGACGCGGATGTCGATCCGGCGATGCCGATCCTGTGGGTCGTGCGCGAAACGCTGGGCATGAACGGGACCAAGTTTGGCTGCGGCATCGCACAATGCGGGGCCTGCACAGTGCATCTCGATGGCAATCCGGTGCGCTCCTGCTCCACCCCGATAGCCGAGGCCGAGGGACGCGAAGTCACCACCATCGAAGGCATTGCCGGACCCGATGGCGAACTCAGCGCGGTTCAGCAGGCATGGATCAGCGAACAGGTCCCCCAATGCGGATATTGCCAATCGGGCCAGATCATGAGCGCAACTGCGTTGCTGCGCGACAACCCCAGCCCGAGCGATGAAGACATCGACGCCGCCATGTCGGGCAACATTTGCCGCTGCGGGACCTACACCCGCATCCGCCGCGCGATCAAAGTCGCCTCGGGTCAGCTTGAACCCGGCACCCAAGACGAAACAGCGGAGGCCTGATCCATGAACGATATGTCTCCAGAACAGTCTGAAACCAAGGAACGCAGCCGTTTGGCCAAGTGGAGCCGGCGCGGCTTTATCGGAGCGGGCGTGCTGGCGGGCGGCGGCTTGCTGATCGGGATCGGCGTGCGTCCGGGCAACCCGATTGCCGCGCTCGCGCCCAAAGTGGCGGCGGGTGAAGGCGAGCAATTGGTCAACAGCTGGGTCAAGATAGACCTTGATAATGTCGTCACCGCCATCGTCCCGCATTGCGAGATGGGGCAGGGCGCGCATTCGGTGCTTGCGCAGATGCTCGCGGACGAATTGGATGCCGATTGGGGCAAGGTCCGCGTGATGCAGGCCCCCGCCGATGGCAGCTATGTCGTGACCGACACCGCGCGGATGTTCGTCGCGCCGTTTTCGATGAATGCGGCGGACTGGATCGAGCCGACATGGAACGGTCTGTTCACCCAAGTCGCGCGCATGGCCGATGCGATGATCACCGGAGGGTCTTCGTCGATCCGCACCACCGGCCAACATTCGATGCGTATCGCCGGAGCGGCGGCGCGCAAAATGCTCAAAGGTGCCGCAGCCGAAGCATGGGGTGTCGATGCGAACGAAATCGAGACCGCGAACAGCACTCTGATGCACAAGGCGTCGGGCAAATCTGCGCCCTATTCCGAGTTCGCCAGCGCCGCCGCAGAGCAGCCGATGGACCAGACGCCCGAGCTTAAAAAGGCGTCAGAATACCGCCTCATGGGCAAGAGCAAGCGGCGCACCGACATCCCGTCAAAGGTCAACGGAACGGCGGGCTTCGGGATTGATTCCGTGCCCGAGGGGCTGGACGTGTCCTACGCGGCGGTGGTTCGCCCACCCGTCCCGAACACGACCGTCACCGAGATGGATGCCACCCGCGCCAAGGGTATGGCGGGCGTTTTGCAAATCCTGAACATGGGCAACTTTGTCGCCGTGGTCGCGGACAGCTATTGGCAGGCGCAGCAGGCGGTGAACACCATCGGGATCGAGTGGAGCGAGTCCGAAAGCCCGGTCAAGACCATGGACGACCAGTTCGCGGTCTTCGCCAAAGCGCTCGACGAAGCGGGCGAAACCGGTGGCGAGGAAGCGGCGGGCAAGGGCAACGCTCAAGATTCTCTCGGCAAGGCGGCAACCAAGGTCGATGCTGAATACAAGGTACCCTATCTCGCTCATGCTCCGATGGAGCCGCTGAACTGCACCGCGCATGTCAAAGACGGCAAGTGCGACATCTGGACCAGCACCCAGGTGCCTTTGATGGCGCGCACCGAGGTAGCGGGCACGATCGGTCTGTCCAAGGACGATATCACCATCCATCACCCCTATCTCGGCGGCGCTTTCGGGCGGCGTCTGGGCGCGGAATATGTCTCCATGGCGGCGCGGCTGGCCAAGGCGACCGGCTATCCGATCAAGATGATCTGGAGCCGCGAGGAAGACACGCAAAAGGCGCTTTATCGCAATGCCGATACCTGCCGAATGCGCGGGGGGCTGAACGAGAAAGGCCAGCTGACCGCGTTCGACAGCCTCTTCACCCAGCGGCACGATCCGGCCGAGGCCTGCGTGCCCGCCATGTATTCGATCCCCAACACCTCGATCCGCGTGGCAGAGGCGGAGCTTCACCTGCCGTTCCAAGCGTGGCGCTCGGTCGATCACTCGGTTCAGGGCTTCTTTATCGAGAGCTTTATCGACGAGCTGGCCCATGCGGCGGGCAAGGACCCGGTGGAGTTCCGCCTCGCAATGCTGAACAAGGCGCCGCGTCATAAGGCGGTGCTCGAAAAGGTCGCTGAGATCAGCAATTGGGGCACGAAAGACGGGGGCGGCGACACCGCCAAGGGCGTCGCAATTGTCGAGAGTTTCGGCACCATCGCCGCCGAAGTGATCGAGGTCGATATGGCTTCGGGCAAGCCGGTTCTGAACAAGTGCTGGGCCGTCTGCGATGCGGGCTATGTGATGAACCCGGATGGCTTCAACAACCAGATCGAGGGCGGGATTGTCTTCGGCCTGACCGCCGCGATGTATGGAGAGCTTGATCTGGTCGATGGCGCGATCAAGCAGAGCAATTTCCACGATTACAAGATGTTGCGCATGAACGAGACCCCCGAGATCGAGGTCGCTTTGATCAATAGCGGCGATGTGCCGGTGGGCGGCGCGGGTGAGCCGGGACTGCCGCCCGCAGCGCCCGCTCTGACCAATGCGATCTTCGCTGCGACGGGTAAACGCCTGAGACAATTGCCAATTGCCAAGCAGTTCGCCTGATGCGGGACACAAGGGGTACCAAAAGGGACACAATAACGCGCAAACGGGTGATAGTGGTTGCAAGCCTGCTCACAATGGGGCTCTGCGCATGCGGTGGTGATCCCGAGCAACCGCCGATCGAACAGATCATTATTCGCGCACCTGGCGAACCCGCCGCGACCATGACGCAGGTTGCAAACCAAGCCGAAGCGGGCGCAAGCAAAGCCAATCTGATCGCAGCAGGCCAAGCCGCCTTTGCCACATGCTCGGGTTGCCATGTGGCGGAGCCGGGCGCAGCGTCAATGGCTGGGCCCAACCTTCATGGTGTCGTCGGACGCAAAGCCGCCTCGCTCGACGATTTTGCCTATTCCGACGCGCTCAGCGGCTCGGGCATCACATGGGACATTGCCTCGCTTGACCGCTTCCTCGCCAACCCCGCCGTTTATGTCGAAGGCACCAGCATGGCCGCCGGAGCGGTCAGCGATGGCGAGCAACGCGCCGCAATCGTCGCCTATCTCGGCAGCCTGAGCGAGTAACCCCAGCGGGTGCGCGGGTAGGCCGATGGAGCTGGCCAGCGTTCTGGAATTTCTCAAAGAAGCGACTGCGCGCGGGCGCGCTTGCGTGCTCGTGACCGTCTGCGCGGTCGAAGGGTCTTCGATGCGCAATCCGGGCACGATCATGGGGGTCGCCGATGATGGCAGTTTCGCCGGATCGCTCTCGGGCGGGTGCATCGAAAACGCGGTGGTGTCCGAGGCGCTCGACGTGTTGAAAGCGGGCGCGGCGCGGCAGGTGCGCTTTGGCGCTGGCTCGCCCTATCTCGACATCAAATTGCCATGCGGGGGCGGGCTGGACCTGCATTTTCAGCCTTTGGGTCAGGGCCATTTTGTGGGCGACTGCATCGCGTCCATTCGCGGGCGCGAGCCGTTTTCGATCCGCATTGATGCCCATGGCGCGCAGCATGTAAGCGGGTGGCGGGCGAGCGCCTTTGATCCGCAAACAGGCCATTCAACCTTCGGCCATTGGCCCGCGCCCAAATTGCAGATTGTCGGCCACGGCGCGGGGCTGGCCGCCCTTGCTTTGCTGGGCCGGAGCTATGGCTGCGCGCTCAGGGTTCTGACCCCCGACTCCCGCCTGATCGAGGAACTGGGCGAGCAGGCGATCCACGGGCTCTCGCTAAACCGAACCGATCAAACCGAC
>JBCCOF010000093.1:0-11673 GCA_039025455.1 Pseudomonadota bacterium
CCGGAGGGGAACACAGTCGCCTGTGCTATTGGTGAAGGTTCCGCATTTGCCGAGGTTTGCACTTTAGAGGCTTCCGAAAAGGCGGGCGTCTACCTGATCCACTCCCCCGATGGCGGAGCGCTTTCCGGGCCGCATGCAGCGAGCAATGCAAGCGCTATCAATCCGCTAGATATCCGCAAATACATGGGTTTCCGCCTTCGCCCCGGGATGGGTCAGCGCACCTTTGCTCGCTGGCCCCACATTCTGGGCGTAACGCCATAGCGCGCCCGACTGGTAATCGTTGGCACGCGGTTTCCAATTGGCGCGGCGTTGTTCAAGGACGCTCTCCGGCACATCGAGATCGATAGTCCCCGCCTCGGCGTCGATGCTGATCACATCGCCATCCTCGACCAAGGCAATAGGGCCGCAATCCGCTGCTTCGGGACCAACATGCCCGATGCAAAAGCCGCGCGTCGCGCCCGAGAAGCGGCCATCGGTGATCAGGGCGACCTTCTCGCCCATGCCCTGACCATAGAGCGCGGCGGTGGTCGAAAGCATTTCGCGCATTCCCGGCCCTCCTTTAGGGCCTTCATAGCGGATAATGATGACGCTGCCTTCTTCGATGTCGCGCTCTTCGACAGCCTGAAAAGCATCCTCTTCGCAGTCGAACACGCGCGCCGAGCCGGAGAATTGCAGACGTTCCATTCCGGCGACCTTCACAATCGCCCCATCGGGCGCGAGCGTGCCCTTAAGTCCGACAACTCCGCCGGTGGGCGTGATCGGCTTGGCGACGTCATAGAACACCTTTTGATCGGGGTTCCATGTGATCTCTTCAAGATTTTCGCCTAGAGTCTTACCCGTCACGGTGATCGGATTGGGATCAAGAAAGCCACCATCGAGCAGCGTCTTCATCCCCATATAAATCCCACCGGCCTCGTGCATGTCTTTCGCGACATAGCGCCCGCCTGGCTTAAGGTCCGCGATATAAGGCGTTGATTTGAATATCTCTGCGACATCGAAGAGGTCGAAATCGATCCCGCATTCGCTTGCCATGGCTGGCAAGTGGAGAGCCGCGTTGGTCGAACCACCGGTTGCCGCCACAACCCGCGCGGCGTTCTCGAAGGCTGGTTTAGTGCAGATATCACGCGGGCGCAGATTGAGCTCCAACAGAGTCATCACCTGAGCCCCCGCAGCGCGCGCAACCTCTTCGCGTGATTTGTAAGGAGCAGGCGACATATTGCTGTTTGGCAGCGACAATCCAATTGCCTCGCCCACGCACGCCATGGTGTTCGCTGTAAACTGACCACCGCACGCGCCGTGACCAGGACAAGCGACCTTTTCGAGCGCAGTCAGCTCTTTCAGCGGACAATTGCCCGCCGCGTGCTGTCCCACCGCTTCGAACACATCGACCACGGTCACATCCTTGCCGTGATGCACGCCGGGCAGGATCGAGCCGCCATAAACAAAGATGCTGGGCACATTGAGCCGCAGCATCGACATCATCATGCCGGGCAGGCTCTTGTCGCATCCGGCAAAACCGACAAGCGCATCGTAGCAATGGCCGCGGACCGACAGTTCGACCGAATCCGCGATCACTTCGCGGCTGATAAGCGAACTTTTCATACCCTGATGGCCCATCGCAATGCCATCGGTCACAGTAATCGTGTTAAAGCGGCGGGGTGTGCCGCCTGCGCTGATCACGCCTTCGCGGCAGATATCTGCTTGCGGGTTCAGCGTGGTGTTGCAGGGCGCGGAATCGTTGCCCGCGCTCGCCACTGCCACGAACGGGCGCGCGATCTCTTCTTCGGTCATGCCCATGGCGTAGTAATAGGAGCGGTGCGGTGCGCGCTCCGGCCCGACAGAGACATGGCGACTGGGCAGTTTGGATTTGTCGAAAGACATTTTGTTTCCCGTGAAGTCGGTTTCGCGTAACAGCCCTGCCGTTAGTCGAGCGCCAGCGCAACCCTGCCCGCAACATCTGCCACCATCGCGGCCCAGCGCGATTGATCCGCGCGGGTGCTGATCAGGTCCTGACGTATCTCAATGGCGCAATAGGGTCGGCCATGCGCCTCGGCATGGCGGTTCATGGTCGCGTTGAGATCGCGACCCGAATAGGGCTCGTTATCGCCCACGTTCAAACCCAGCTCGCCAAACATACGGATCGCATGGCGCGCCGCACGGTCATCCTCGTTGTAAAGAAGGGCGATCTCCCACGGTCGCGCTTCATCGGTGGTCGCGAGTTTGGGCGTGAAACTGTGGAGTGATATGATCAAATCAGGCTGCGCGGCGTTGAGCCATTGCTCCAGCGCAGCGTGGTAAGGCCGGTAATACCGCTGCACCCTGGCTTCGATATCGGCGCCAATATTGCCCGGAACCAGATGCCCGTCGCTCTGCTCGGGAACGAGGTTCGCATGATCTTCCTCACGGTGGAGGTCGATCACAAGGCGGCTGATGGTTGCAAGATGCGCGGGGATGCCATGGTGCTGGGCCATGCGTGTCGCCACACCATGCACTCCGATATCGACCGCAATGTGCTCCTCAAGCAGTTCAGGCGCGATGCCAAGCGGAACATCGTCGGGCACAAAGTTCGAGGCATGGTCGCACACGCACACAATGCTGGGCGCGTTCGGCCCGCTAGAGGCGAGTTCACCGATTTGCTCGAATGGCTGGCCGTCGATCATCGCAATGCTCCCGCCAGGGTCCACCAGTCAGGGTGTTCGGCTTTCAGAGTGTCGCGGGCCGCATCGCGCGCTGCTTCGGAGTCATACAGCGCAAAGCAGGTCGCTCCTGACCCTGACATGCGAGTCAGCCACGCGTCGCCCTTGGCCAGTTCGTCCAAGACTTCACCGATGACAGGGCATAGTGCGAGCGCGGGTTTGTAGAGGTCGTTGCGCCCTTCCAGAGCGATTTGTCGCGCTGTGCCTTCGGGAAGCGCCCCGCGATCTTGGCCGTCCCACGCTTTGAATACGGGACCTGTCGAAAGCGGAACGCGCGGATTGACCAGCAGGACGGGGCATCCGGACAGATCGTTCTCGACCGACTCCAGTTCGGTGCCGGTCCCCCGCCCGATAGCTATTTCGCTGCGAACACAAGACGGAACATCCGCCCCAAGCCGCGCCGCGCGCTCCTGCCAGTCGTCGGGCAAACCATGCGCGCGCTCGACAATGCGGAATACCGCGCCCGCATCGGCCGAACCACCGCCAAGGCCAGCGGCAACGGGCAGGTTCTTTTCAAGTGTGATTTCGAGACCACCGGCGCGGGGCAGCACGCCAAATGCCTTCGCCACAAGGTTGTCGAGCGGATCATCGATCCCGCCCGCAAACTCGCCCAGAGTGGTTACCCTGTCTTCCTCAGAGGGCTTTGCGCTCAGCAGATCACCGGAATCGACGAAGGCGAACAACGTCTCAAGCTCGTGATAGCCGTCATCGCGCCGCGCACGCACATGCAAGGCAAGGTTGATCTTGGCGTAGGCGGTTTCTGTTGAAGTCATTGTGGCTGCTGTCCGTCTATGCCGGAAGCCTTAGGCAGTTTCAGCAAGCTCGCGTCTTGAAGGGTTGTGCACTGGAAATTAGCAAAGCCATCATCGAAAACCTCGGTTGCCCAATTGTAGCTGAAAGTGACGGGCCTCCCGCGGACCTCTCCTGAAGCTGCATCCTCAAAGCGGGCCTCTCCAGTCACGAGGTCACCAATGACCGCAACCTGAGTTGTCTGATACGACACGTCTTGCCCAAGGTATCGATAGCGAAACACGGCATTGTTTTCGCTCGGTTGTATTTCAAAAAAGTACTCTGATTGCCCGCTATCACTAATGCAGTGTTTCCGCATAATGTCAGGGGCAGGCTCTGCACATGAAGTTAGCAGAAGCGCCATGAATGCAGCAGAGAAAGTCTTGAGAAACATCTAGCCCCGTCATTGCGAGCGTAGCGAAGCAATCCAGTCCCGGGCCATGGATTGCCGCGTCGCTTCGCTCCTCGCAATGACGAGTGAAGCGACGGGTTCAATCACATATTCGGATAGTTAGGCCCGCCGCCGCCTTCGGGCGTTACCCAGTTGATATTCTGGTTCGGGTCCTTGATGTCGCAGGTCTTGCAGTGGACGCAGTTTTGCGAGTTGATCTGGAATTTGGGCTCCTTGCCCTCTTCTTCGATCCACTCATAGACGCCCGCCGGACAATAGCGCGATGATGGGCCTGCAAAGATGTCGAACTCGCTCGCCTTTTGCAGCCCGGCATCGCCCAGTTGAAGGTGAACCGGCTGATCCTCTGCGTGGTTGGTGTAGCTGTAAGACACATTGGTGAGGCGGTCGAAGCTGATCTCGCCATCTGGCTTGGGGTATTCGATCTTGGGATAGAGGTCCGAACGCCCGGTCATAGTGTAGTCCGCGTGATGCTTCATCGTGATCGGCAGCCCGATCTTAAGCGTGCGCATCCACATATCGACGCCCGCAAGCACCGCGCCAATATCTTCGCCATATTTGGCAACCGCTGGCTCCGCGTTCTTTACCAGCTTGAGCTCGTCCGCAATCCAGCTTTTGCGCAGGTTCGGCTCGTAGCTTTTCAGCTCGGCCTGGTTTTCGCGGTCCTCGATTGCCTCGGCAATGGCTTCTGCGCACAGCATGCCGCTCTTCATCGCGGTGTGGCTTCCCTTGATGCGCGGCACGTTTACAAAGCCCGCCGCACATCCGATCAACGCGCCGCCCGGGAACGCGAGCTTGGGCACAGACTGCCAGCCGCCTTCATTGATCACACGCGCGCCATAAGCAACGCGTTTGCCGCCTTCGAGGATCGCCTTGATCTCCGGATGCGTCTTCCAGCGCTGGAATTCCTGATAGGGCGAGACCCATGGGTTCTTGTAATCGAGCGCGGTTACAAAGCCGAGCGCGACCTGATTGTTCGCCTGATGGTAAAGGAAGCCGCCGCCCCAAGTGCCGCTTTCGCTCAGCGGCCAGCCTTGGGTGTGGAGCACGCGCCCGGGCACATGCTTGTCGGGATCGATATCCCAAAGCTCTTTGATGCCAAGGCCGTAGACCTGCGGCTCGCAATCGGCCTCGAGGTCGAACTTCTCCTTCATCTGCTTGGTGAGCGAACCGCGCGCGCCCTCGGCAAACAGGGTGTATTTGGCTTCGATCTCCATACCGGGTTCATAGTCCGGCTTGTGGCTGCCATCCTCGGCGATACCCATGTCCTGTGTGATGACGCCTCTGACCGCGCCGTCCTCGTCAAACATCACTTCGGAAGCGGGAAACCCGGGAAAGACCATCACGCCCAATTCCTCGGCCCGCTCGCCGAGCCAGCGGGTGAGATTGCCGAGCGAACCGGTGTAGCACCCGTGATTGCTCATCAAAGGAGGCATAAAGATGTGCGGGAGCGAGGTTTTGCCATTCTTGGACAAGACCCAGTGCCAGTTGTCGGTCACCGGAGTCTCCGACATCGGGCAATCCATGTCGCGCCAATCAGGGAACAGCTCGTCTAGCGCCTTGGGATCGACGACCGCGCCCGAGAGGATATGCGCACCAATTTCAGAGCCTTTTTCAAGGACAACGACCTCAAGCTCTTCATTCAGCTGTTTCAGCCGGATGGCCGCGGAAAGCCCCGAAGGCCCACCGCCGACAATAACGACGTCACATGGCATAGATTCGCGTTCGGTCATGCGCTCACTTTCATCCTCACAAGTGTCCGCTCTTATAAGCGGCTCAACCCGTCTCCTATCCACTTGCTAATTCGGATTCGCACAGTCAAGACCTGCTACGCAAACGATGGCCGAGCAAAACTCCACCCTTTCCGCCGATATTCGTGCCACTCTTGATTGGTGGCAGGCTGCTGGCGTGGATCATGACTTCACTGATGACGCTACGGCTTGGATAGGCCGAGCACAGGACGCTACCCAAGATCATGCGGACACCAAACCGGGATCGGCTGGGCAATCTCAGGCTGGAACGCAGTCAGACCGCGAAAACGCTACTTCTAAAAAAGCGCCACAGATTGCCGATTTGTTGGGCGATTCGCCGCCAACCGATTTGACGCAATTCCGCGAGTTTTGGCTCAACACACCGGGTCTGGATGCGATAGGGCCAAGAGGTCGGGTGCCGCCGCGCGGGGTCGCGAAGCCCAAACTGATGGTGCTGGTGGTCGACCCCGAGGATGGCGACCGCGAAACGTTGCTGAGCGGGGCGCAGGGGCGGCTGCTCGCCAACATGCTGAACGCGATGAGCATTGCCGAGGACGAGATATACCTTGCCTCGGCGCTACCACGCCATACCCCCATGGCAGACACCGATGCCTTGGTGGCCAGTGGAATCGGCGCCGTGCTCGCTCATCACATTAACCTTGTCGAACCGGAGCGGTTAATTGCGTTCGGGACTAACATCCCGTCGCTTTTGCAGCACGGTGTAACAAAAGATGAAACATCTTTACGTGAAATCAACCAGAACCATGCAACACAGTTCGCGCTGGTGAGTGAGGGCCTCGACAGCATGTTGACGATGCCCAGGCTTAAAGCCCGGTTCTGGCGGAGATGGATTGAATGTTCGGCGTAACCACACCTTGGATCAGTGCCCGAAGCGCACTGATCGCACTTGCACTTTCTACTACAATAGCTCTTCCCCAAACCGCCACTGCTCAGGTTTCTGGCAGCATGGCTGCGCATTATGACGAGCGCGATAATGGCAGGCAGCAAAGCCAGAGCGAGGCACTGCCGACTGTCCTTTCGACGGACGAGAACAGGCTCTATTCGCAAGTCTTCGACGCGATTGACCGCCAGCAGTGGAAGAAGGTCGAGGAACTGCTCGAAAACAGCGATGATGGCGTGCTGCACCAGACCGCGCTCGCCGAGTACTACACTCACGCCAAGAGCCCCAAGGTAAGCGGCGAGAAGATCGCCCGCTGGTTCGAGATGGGTGTGCATCTGCCTCAGGCGGAGCAGCTTCGCCGGATGGCTGAAAAGCGCGGGGTGGACGCCGTCCCTGCCCTTCCGCGCGCTCAGCGGTTCAGCAAACAGCCTTACGCCTCGAAGCGCATTCGTCCGCGCACCGTACGCGATGGCACGATGCCGGGCAGCTCGAAGTCCAAGATCCTCAACGCGATCAAGAACGACGATCCGAAGGGCGCTTACGAAGCGCTCGAAAAGGTCGATGATCGCCTCAGCTCCGCCGCGCGCGCCGAGTGGCGTCAACGGGTGGCGTGGAGCTTCTATATCGAGAATGACGACGCCAACGCGCTCGCACTGGCCGAGCAGGTGTCCGAAGGCAGCGGTGCGTGGGTGGCCGAAGGCGAATGGGTCGCCGGGCTTGCCGCATGGCGGCTTGGCTATTGCGCGCTGGCCGGCGAAGCGTTCGAGCGCGCGGCACGCGGCTCCACCAATGTCGAGCTGACCTCCGCAGCGCATTACTGGGCGCACCGCTCGCTGGTCCGTTGCCGCGAACCGGGTCAGGCGCAAGAGCACCTGCGCGCCGCCGCCCGCCATCACGAGACGCTTTACGGCATGCTCGCCGCCGACCAACTCGGCATGGACCAGCCAGCAGGCGCCACCGCGCAGCCGCTCACCAAGAACGACTGGCGCGCGATCGAGGATGTCTACAATGTCCGCATCGCGACCGCTCTTGTCGAGATTGACCGTCCGACGCTGGCCGACGAAGTGCTCCGCCATCAAGCACGCGTTGGCGATGCAGCCGACTTCGCGCCGGTTTCGCGTCTGGCGCGCGAGCTTGGTCTGCCTTCGACGCAACTGTTTATGGCCCACAATGCGCCCTATGGCGTGCGCAGCGACACATCCTTGCGCTATCCGGTTGCAAGCTGGAAGCCGAAGACCGGTTGGCGGGTTGATCCCGCCCTCGCCTTTGCCCACGCCTTGCAGGAGTCGAACTTCCGCGCTGGCGCGGTCAGCCCCGCCAATGCGCGCGGTCTTATGCAGATCATGCCGGGCACCGCTCGTGACCACAATCGCAGCCTGAACCTGGGCGCAAGCTACTCCGACCTCAACGATCCCGAAGTGAACCTGACCTATGGTCAGCAGCACCTCGAAATGCTGCGCGACAGCCGCGCGACGCAGGGCAAGCTGCCCAAAATCATGGCCGCCTATAACGCGGGCCTCACACCGGTCGCGCGCTGGAACTCGGAGATCAACGACCAAGGCGACGCGCTGCTGTGGATGGAGTCGATCCCCTATTGGGAGACGCGCGGCTATGTCGCGATCGTGATGCGCAATTACTGGATGTATGAGCGCGCCGCGGGCGTCACCAACTCGCCCAGCCGCCGTGCTTTGGCGCAAGGCCAATGGCCAGTGTTCCCGCGTATCGGTATGACCCGCACAGCGAGGGCCGGCGAATAGGAGCATGCGATGGCGATTGACGAAGCAAAGACCTTCACCCCGATCAACATCACTGTTCTGACCGTTTCTGACACCCGCACGCCGGAGGACGACACTTCGGGCGATATCCTCGCAGCCCGGATCGAAGGCGCCGGTCACACGGTCGCGGAGCGCAAGATCGTAAAAGACGATGCCGACCGGCTTGCTGACCAGCTCAACTACTGGATCGACGACCCGCGCATCGACGCGATCATCAGCACCGGCGGGACTGGTTTGACCGGACGCGATGTCACGCCGGAAGCCCTCTCGCGTATCGACGGTGGCCGCGACATCCCCGGCTTTGGCGAGCTGTTCCGCTGGCTCAGCTTCAAGACCATCGGCACCAGCACCGTCCAGTCGCGCGCCTGCGCCATTGTCGCGCGCGGGACCTATATCTTTGCCCTGCCCGGTTCGAACGGCGCGGTGAAGGACGGCTGGGACGGCATCCTCGCCGAGCAGCTCGACAGCCGGAATCGCCCCTGCAACTTTGTCGAGCTAATGCCGAGATTGCGCGAGTCCTGACTTTCAGCGTTTACAAGCGCTTAGTCGAGACATGGACCACGTGTTACACGGTCCTAGGGGCAAATTCTCTCCTTTCCGAACTGCGTGTCTGAAACGCGCGTTTCATGCACCGAGCACCACTCGGTAGGAAAGCGAATTCGGGTGACATGGTGCACTACGTTCTCTATATGTTCTGCCTATGCCCAACCTCTCCCATCCCGATTTCCAGCATGGACGCGGCGCTGCTTCCGGCAAAGTCCCTACCCGCTTCGGACTGGCGGAGCGCGAACTGGACGGCGACTGGCGCGATCATGTCGAGGCTTTAGACGGCCCGCCGGTCAAACTGCGCACCACCGTCACAGAAGAACACCCCAAGACCATCCTCAGCTTCAACCAATCGCCCGACGTGCCGTTTGACCGCTCGATCAACGCCTATCGCGGCTGCGAGCATGGCTGCATCTACTGCTTCGCCCGCCCCACCCATGCCTATCACGACCTCTCGCCGGGCCTGGATTTCGAGACCAAGCTGTTCGCCAAACCCGACGCGGGCGAGCTTCTGCGCAAGACCCTCGCCAAGCCTAAATACCGGCCCAAACCCATCGCGCTGGGCACCAACACCGATCCCTATCAGCCGATCGAGCGCGATTACCGCATCACCCGCCAGATCCTCGAAGTGTGTCTGGAGGCGCGCCACCCGGTCACGATCACCACCAAGTCGGACAGGGTGCTGCACGATATCGACCTGCTCGAAGAAATGGCGCGGGAGAGCCTTGTCGCGGTGGCAATTTCGGTGACGACGCTCGACCCGGTGCTGTCAGGCAAGCTGGAGCCGCGCTGCGCTGCGCCCGCCAAACGGCTCGCTGCTCTCGGGCGATTGGTCGAAGCAGGCGTGCCGGTACACTGCTCGATCTCCCCGATCATCCCCGCGATCACCGATGAATTTATGGAAGGCATCGTCGCGCGCGTTGCGGAATTGGGCGTGCAGAGCGTGGGCTGGATACCTTTGCGCCTGCCGCATGAGGTTTCGCCATTGTTTCGCGAATGGCTCGAGGTTCACTATACCGAGCGCGCGGGCAAGGTGATGAGCATCGTGCGCAGCATCAGAAACGGCCGGGACAACGACCCCGACTTCTTTTCACGCATGCAGCCCAGTGGCGTGTGGGCAGACCTATTCCGGGCGCGGTTTCGGGTGGCGTGCAAGAAAGCGGGGATCGGGAAGGCGAAGTTCGAGCTGGATTGCTCGCGGTTCAGGCGGCCTGAAGTGGGTGGGCAGATGCGGTTGTTTTAGTGCCGTCGTCACCCCAGCGGAGCCGTAGAAAGCCATAGGCGAAAGCTGGTTGCAGTTGGTTCAAACGAGCGTCAAAGGGTCCGTTGGCAACTGGCTAGCTGCCCTGCCGTACTTCTTAGTCTGCGCATATCGTTCCAAATCATGGTCATTGTTCGAGGTGCGCTTTTGGTTCTCGCCCAATTCCCATTCTGGTTCTTTCTCAAGTAGCTGCCTTCGCCTGACACCCTCAATTCCATGATTTCTCTCTGAGATGAGAACGCCTTGAAGTATCGCCTGGAAATCTCGAAAACAGGTATATTGCGATAATCACCGTGATAGCGCGTCTTATAGCTGATATTCTGATGGGGAACCCGCTGCCAGCGCTGTGCTGTACTACTTGAAGGTTGGCCGGTTAAATCGAGCCTCCAGTTGTTCCAAGATGTTCGCAAGTCGGACCTGTCGATCCTCCAATATGCGTCCCCACCTTTGTTCCGAAAGCCCATACCCAGAAAAATTCGACCCGCCTTGGTGTAGCGGATGTAGATTATTCGATCCAAGCTGCTCGGTCGTGTCTTGCTCTTGCTCCCGACAATGACCGCTTCGCAGTTGCCCGTGCCGTTATCATAGACCTTCTTTGTGACGATGGCTGCGCCTTGGTTTGAACTTGAAAAGACGCTGACACTGGGTTGAGGATTTGCGCCCTGCGTTTCTGCGTGTGTCTCTTGATGGAGGCTTAGAGCGGATATTGCCGCAACGCCGACAGCGACTGCTTTCGTGTTTGAAATAAAATCAGTCATTCTTTCCCCGATTTGGCGCGAAGAACAACGGCCAGCCACCGCCCGCCTACTCCGCCACATTCCGCTGATACGTATTCTGAAATTCGTCCTGAATAATCTCGGTTTTGCCGCCGGAGTCCAGCACCAATTCCTCTTCCAGCACGTCCACTCTGAATTGCCACCCCTCTGGCAGCGCCAGCCGCGAACCAAGATCATCCAGCGTGTCGATGGTCTGGTCCTTATCGACGCTGCGTGACGCCGCCTGCATGGTGAAGACCTTCCCGTCAGGATCGATCAGGCGATAGACCTTGGTGTTGGCGAAGTAGGTGTAGACCGTGTCGCGCTCCACGATCATCGTCGAATAGGGTTCGCGCGACAGCAATTGCCAGATCGGAACAGTGACGAAGCCCGGAACCAGAAATTCGTGGCCACCAATGGTCTGCTTCGGTGTCTCGCGATAGCTTTCGATCTTGTCGAGGACCCAATAGCGGTGCCCGTTCGGGATGACTCTTGTAGCGCCGGTCTCCTGCTTGATCGCCTCGAAATCGAGCGCGTCAAACTCCTCGTCCGACAGCACATCGTTCAGATCGTTGTAGACGATGACCTTGACGTCGAACCACGACCGGTAACCGAGCAGCACTTCGTTGTAGGGAATGGGTCGCCCGCTATAGCCGCGCAATTGGTCGGAATAGGTGACCTTTGGATAAGGGATTTCATCATCCGGCACGCCGCGCAAGAGGTAGAGAGCCCAACCCGCAAGTGCGATGGTAAGGATTAGCGCGAATGCCCTTTTCAAGACCGGTGCCTC
>JBCCOF010000094.1:0-11633 GCA_039025455.1 Pseudomonadota bacterium
CATCAGCCACATGCCCAGTCCGGGATAGCCCTGCTCGCCGAGCAATTCGAAGATCGCCGAGTGATAGGCGCGCCCTTCATCGGTGACTTCGCGATACTCGATCGCGGTGACATTCTCGGTCTCTTCCTTGACCGGCATTTCATAAGTGAAGCTGTTGCCGCGATAGGCATCGAAGCCACCGCCAAACGGGTTGTCCGACGCGTAATCGATGGTCCATTTCCAAACCGCAACGCGCGTGGAGGCGCTTTCATCGCCGCCCGGCTCCGCGATGGTGGACATGCGTTCGTAATAGCTTTGCGGCAGGAACGGCAGCGCCGCGAGGCCAATCGCGCCAGCAGCCGCAACGAACATCAAGCGATGCTTGGTATAGCGCAGCAGCATAACAGCGAGCACCGCAATGCAAACAAGGCCGGTGCGCGCCTCGGTCCCGATGGGCACCATCAGGCAGGCAAAGATCAGCGCCACGGCAAAGGCCGTGACCGTCCAATGCGGCTTTATGATCGTGCCATAACGGGTGAACCACGCGATCAAAGGCGTCAGCGCAATCGCCACGGTCGCCAAGGTCGAGCTTTCGTAAATCCCGCTATTGTCGTTCACGAAGAATTTGAGCGTGTCGTAGCCGCCGCCACCCAGCACGGTCTTCATGCCCGTTCCGATCACAATCGTCGCAATCGAAAGCACCATAACAAGGCCCAGTGCCTCCAGCCTCAGCCGCGTCGTCAGCGTGAATGGCAGGAAAAGCGCAAACAAGAGCGCTTTCCAGACCCAGTCCCATTTGAGCAGCGCCGGCTCTGGGAAATCGGCATTTCGGGTGGTCCAGAAGCAGTAAAGCAGCAAGCCAAGGATCAGCGCTTGCCGCCACGAAAAGGTCAATCCCTCCTTGCGGTCCAGCAACAGCCAGCCGCCAAAAGCCGCTGCAAAGGCGATCAGCGACACCTGAATGTCCTGAATCAGCGCATAGCCGATGCGTTGCGGAGCGATGATGTCGATGTAGACATACAGCATCACCCACAGGAACGGGCGACGGATGCCAAGCATCAGCACAAAGGCAATAAAGGCGAGGAATACGAGATCGAGCATCAGCTTGGCGCCTTGCGCAAGCGCTTCTGACGCGAGGGCGTGGTTCGTTCGGTGACAGCAGGCTCTTTATCGATAGGTCGCTCCGATGCCTCGACCGACTGAGCATCTGCGCGCATCGCGGCGCGGCGCTTGGCATTGCGGCCCGCGGCGCTCGCGTCCTTCTGGTTCGCGCGCATTTGGTCCTTAAGCCCGCCGATAAGCGGATCAACATCGACATCGGCGCGCATGAACAACCGCACCATGGTGAGGGTGATCAAGGCATGTCCAATGGTCAAAGCGAGGTAATCAATCATCAGGTAGGCGCTGCTTTCGCGCGGGATTAAGCCCCGCATATTGCGCAGCCCTAGCGCATGGCAGTTGACGGCCCGTTAAGCACATTTGTGCCAAAGCGCTTTGCCATGACACGGGTTTTGCACGTCCTCGACCATTCGCTGCCACTGCATAGCGGCTATACCTTTCGCACGCGCGCTATCCTGAAGGCGCAGGAAGCGCTGGGGCTCGAAGTGCGCGGGATCACAGGCCTGCGGCATCAGGCCAGCTCGCCCGAGGGCGCCGATCATCCGCCGGTTGAAGAGGTCGACGGGCTGACATTTCACAGGACCCAAGGCGAAGCCGGCGGCCCTGTCCTGATCGGCGAGGCTAGGGAGATGGCGGCTCTGTCCGCTTCGATTCAGGCGCTCGCACAAGAATGGCGACCCGATATTATCCACGCCCATTCGCCGGCCTTGTGCGGCGGTGGAGCTTTGCGCGCGGCCCGTTCGCTGGGCATTCCGCTCGTCTACGAGATCCGCGCATTCTGGGAAGACGCGGCGGTCGGCAATCGCACCGGCAGCGAAGGCTCGATGAAATATCGCCTCACCCGCTCGCTCGAGACGCAGATTGTCCGCCGCGCCGATGCGGTCTTTACGATCTGTCAGGGGCTGCGCGACGATTTGGTCGCGCGCGGGGTCAATCCGGGCAAGATCGGGGTGATGCCCAATGGCGTGGACCTCTCGCTGTTCGGCGAGCCGCCTGCGCGCGATGATGCGCTTGCCGACGAATTGGGGCTTGCGCCGGACGCGCCTGTCATCGGCTATATCGGCAGTTTCTATGATTACGAGGGCGTGGATGATCTGATCGCCGCCATGCCCTTGTTGCGCCGCGAACATCCCGATGCGCGGCTCTTGCTGGTCGGCGCGGGCGCGATGAACGACGCTTGGCGCGCGGCGGCAGCGGCTTTGCCCGAACCCGAAGCGGTGATCTTCACCGGACGCGTTCCGCACAGCGAAGTTGAGCGGTACTATTCGCTGATCGATGTGCTGGCCTATCCGCGCAAGCACTCGCGCCTCACCGATCTGGTGACCCCTCTCAAACCGCTCGAAGCTATGGCGCAGCGCCGGATTGTCGCCGCGTCCAATGTCGGCGGGCACCGCGAACTGATCACCCACGGCGAGACAGGATTTCTGTTCGCGCCTGACAATCCCGCCGATTGCGCCGCTGCTTTGTCCGAAGTGCTCAGCGCGCGTGAGGGCTGGGAGGCCGTGCGCACACGCGGTGTCGCCCATGTTCGCGAACGCCACGACTGGGCGGCGAACGCGCGGCGTTATCAAGACGTTTACCATCTCTTGCTAGCCGATGTTAATCGCAGCGGCGGGCATCTGCCTGATCCGCGCCAGCACAAGCTGGAGGCACAGGGGTAGGAGCAAGGACGCAATGCGTTTCAGCAGGTCCGAAGGCGCCGAGTTCAAACGGCGCGGCACGAAGAAGAAACCAATCACCGCAAGCCCGGTATTCGTACCGATCCTCGCGGTCTGGGGTGCTTTGCTGGCCGCGGCGATTGTTCTGGTGCTGCCCGGTTCAATGATCCAGCAAATGGTTGATGCCAGCGCTCTTGGCGCATTGGGTGGATTTGCGCGTTGGTTCTTTACCGCAATCGCGGCCGCAATCGGCGCAGCAGTATTTTATTTCGTCGGCGTGCAATTGCGCGGTGCTCAGGCTGGCAGCGGCGCTGCGATCGTCAACAAGGCCAATGAACGGGTGCGCCCGATTGATCCGTCATCCGAGCTGGGCAGCGACAGCCTTGACGCGCCAATCGAAGACGAACCCTTCTCCGATCATCTGCTGGAGCATGATGAGGCCGAGGGCGAGGAATATTTCGAACTCGCTGATGAAGCGCCCTCGGACGAGGTCGCAAGCGCAGAAGAATGGGACGAATCCGATTGGGATGAAAGCGACTGGGACGACAGCGCCTGGGTAGAAAGCGAACCGGAAGCGGAAGCGGAAGCTGAGTCCGAAGAAGAATTCGAAGCTGAGCCGGAGCCCGCGCCCGAATCGGAGCCCGAGCCTCAACCCGAACCCGATGGCGAGCCACTGGGTGACGATTTTGCCGAGCAGGCTTTCCAGGACCGCGCTGCGCGCACCATCGCGCGGGCAAAAGACAAGAAATCGAACGGTGAGAAGGTTGAACTTCTCAAAGCGATGAGCAGCCACCGGGCGCGCAAAGCTCGGCAGACCCGCTCTTTCGTCGACAGCGCGACCAAGCCGGAACAGCAGCCCGAAGCCCAAGAGGATCTGGATCTCGCGGCGTTTGACACAATTGACGATGGTGTCGGGCAGACAGACACGCGCTCCACAACGGAAAAACTCTCGGAATCGGCCGCAGACAGGCTCCGCAGCGTTCCCCCGAGCGATCTGAGCCTTGTCGAAATGGTTGAACGCCTCGCCATTGCGCTGCGCAACCATCATGAGGCGGGCCGCTCGATCTCCGATCCGGAACAGGCGAAAGCGCGCGACGCGGCGCTGGCAGAATCGCTCAACACGCTCTCCAAATTCACGGAAAAAGGATATGAGGGCGAGGCAAAGCAAGCTGTCGAGCCGGTCGAGATCGACGATCCGGAAGCCGGAGAAACCGAGAATGAAGGTCAGCTGCGCGATGCCTTCGCCAAATTGCAGGTGCTTCGCGGGGCGGCTTGATCGCTTTGGCAAGTTGCAAAATTGGCACCTCAGGCGGCAAATGGGCTGCACTTGACGCAATCAAGGCATAGCGTGGCTAAGTCTGCGTGTAATATTCCTTCGCCATAGATGGTTGCAAAACCGCTATTCTGTCGGCATTAGGGTTTCAAACGATGTATGGAATGCGCCGCGCGTTCCCCCTGCACGACACCCTGCCTCGCGGTGTTCCCTTGCCATAGAGCAAGCCGGGTCACGCCGATTGGCATCTGACAGGACTGACGCTCACCATGGGATACCCCAATTCCCAGGGTCTTT
This sequence comes from Pseudomonadota bacterium, assembly GCA_039025455.1. Lineage (GTDB taxonomy): Bacteria > Pseudomonadota > Alphaproteobacteria > Sphingomonadales > Sphingomonadaceae > Erythrobacter. Next base: position 4,327 of record JBCCOF010000094.1, read on the forward strand.
ATGACCCAGCCAATGAACATGACGCCTGCGGAGTGGGCATGGTCGCCCATATCAAGGGCGAGCAAAGCCATGCGATCATCGAACAGGCGCTCGAGATTCTCGACAAGCTCGATCATCGCGGCGCGGTGGGCGCTGACCCCTTGTTGGGCGATGGCGCGGGTCTGCTGATCCAGATTCCTGACCCGCTTATCCGCCGCTGGGCCAATGAGCATGGTCACGATTTGCCCGCGCCTGGCGATTATGCGGTGGCGATGTGCTTCCTGCCCCAGGACGAGGCGGCGCGTGAATTCGTCACCCAACGCTTTGAGAAGTTCACTGCCAAGGAAGGTCAGCGCTTTATCGGCTGGCGCGATGTCCCTGTCACCCGTGACGGGTTGGGCGATGCCGTGATCGAATCTCAGCCTATCATCCAGATGGCTTTGCTGGCCCGCGGTGAAAACTGCGCAGACCAGGACGCTTTCGAGCGCAAATTGCTGGTCATCCGCAAGCAGGTGCAAAACCCGCTCGCGCAGCTTGCCGAGAAGCACAATCTGCCGGGCTTGGACGACACCTATCTGCCAAGCTTCTCGAGCCGGACCATTGTTTACAAGGGCCTGCTGCTCGCTTCGCAGGTTGGCAGTTTCTACGACGATCTGCGCGATCCCGATTGCGTTTCAGCGCTCGGCCTTGTGCACCAGCGCTTCTCGACCAACACCTTCCCGAGCTGGCGGCTGGCGCACCCCTTCCGCCTGATCGCGCATAATGGCGAGATCAACACCAATCGCGGCAATGTGAACTGGATGAATGCGCGGCGGCGCACGATGGAATCGGAGCTGCTCGGGGTCGATCTCGACAAGATGTGGCCGATCATTCCGCACGGCCAATCAGACACGGCCTGCCTCGACAACGCGCTCGAATTGTTGCTGGCGGGCGGATACTCGCTGGCACACGCCATGATGATGCTGATCCCCGAGGCATGGGCCGGTAACACTCTGATGAGCCCGGAACGGCGTGCATTTTACGAATATCACGCCGCCTTGATGGAGCCATGGGACGGCCCTGCGGCGGTGTGCTTCACCGACGGTCGTCAGATCGGCGCGACACTCGACCGCAACGGCCTGCGCCCCGCGCGTTTCTGCGTGACCAAGGACGATATCGTCTGTCTCGCGTCGGAAAGCGGAGTGCTGCCGTTTGCCGAGGAAGACATCACCCGCAAATGGCGCCTGCAACCGGGCAAGATGCTGCTGATCGACCTCGAACAGGGTCGCATCATCGAAGATGAAGAGCTCAAAGCCGAGCTCGCCAGCGCCGAACCCTTTGCCGAATGGCTCGAAAAAGCGCAGTTCAAGCTCGAAGATATCAGCGAGATCGAGCCGGAACTCTCCGAAGTGCCCGAGCACAGCACGACCCTGCTGCAACGCCAGCAAGCTTTCGGCTACACGCAAGAGGATATCAGCCGCTTCCTTGAGCCGATGGCGCTGAAAGGCGATGATCCGATTGGCTCGATGGGCACCGACACCCCGATTGCGGTGCTGTCTGACAAAGCCCGCCTGCTCTACGATTATTTCAAACAGAACTTCGCGCAGGTCACCAACCCTCCGATTGATCCGATCCGTGAAGAGCTGGTGATGAGCCTGCTTTCGATGATCGGCCCACGCCCCAATCTGCTTGGCCATGATGCAGGCACGCACAAGCGGCTCGAGGTTCAACAGCCCATCCTGACCAATGAGGACCTTGCAAAGATCCGCTCGGTCGAAGTGGTGCTCGACGGGGCATTCAGGTGTGAGACCATCGATATAACTTTCGACGCATCCTTGGGCATCGAAGGGGTCGAGCTGGCGATCAAGGAGATGTGCTGGGCCGCGACCGAGGCGGTGCTGCAGGACCAGAACATTCTGGTCCTTTCCGACCGAGCGCAGAACGAAGACCGCGTGCCGCTCCCCGCTCTGCTCGCCACCGCAGCGGTCCACCATCACTTGGTGCGTCAGGGCCTGCGCATGCAGACCGGGCTGGTGGTCGAAAGCGGCGAACCGCGCGAAGTGCACCATTTCTGCGTGCTCGCAGGGTTCGGCGCCGAAGCGATCAACCCCTATGTCGCGTTCGAAACGATGGAAGCCGTGCGCGAGGCCAAGCACCCCGGGCTGAGCGCCGAAGAAGTCCAGCAAAACTACATTAAGGGCGTCGGCAAAGGCATTCGCAAGGTCATGTCCAAAATGGGCATCTCGACCTACCAGTCATACTGCGGCGCGCAGATTTTCGACGCGGTTGGCCTGTCGAGCGAATTTGTCGAGAAATACTTCACCGGCACCGCGACCACCATCGAAGGCGTCGGCTTGGAGCAGGTCGCGGAGGAAAGCATCCGCCGCCACGCGCAAGCCTATGGCGACAACCCGCTCTACGATTCGATGCTCGATGTCGGCGGGATCTACCAATACCGCTTGCGCGGTGAAGAACACGCATGGACCCCGCAAAATGTCGCCCAATTGCAGCACGCGGTGCGCGGCAATGATGCGTCGAATTACGAGGAGTTCGCCAAGTCGGTGAACGAGCAGTCCGAGCGGTTGCTGACCATTCGCGGGCTGATGGAGTTCACACCGGGCGAGGCTATCCCACTCGAAGAAGTCGAACCCGCGAGCGAGATCGTCAAACGCTTCAGCACCGGCGCGATGAGCCTCGGCTCGATCAGCCATGAAGCGCATTCGACCATGGCGCTGGCGATGAACCGTATTGGCGGTCGTTCGAACACCGGCGAAGGCGGGGAGGAGCCATTCCGCTTTCAACCGCTCGAAAACGGCGATTCGATGCGCAGCCGGATCAAACAGGTCGCCTCGGGGCGTTTCGGGGTGACGACCGAATATCTGGTCAATTCCGACGATATCCAGATCAAGATGGCCCAGGGCGCAATGCCGGGCGACGGCGGTCAGCTGCCCGGTCACAAGGTCGACAAACGCATCGGCGCGGTGCGGCATTCGACGCCGGGCGTGGGGCTGATATCGCCTCCGCCGCACCACGATATCTACTCCATCGAAGACCTGGCGCAGCTGATCCACGACCTGAAAAATGTGAACACCGGCGCGCGCATTTCGGTGAAGCTCGTCTCCGAAGTGGGCGTGGGCACGGTCGCGGCGGGCGTGTCGAAAGCGCGCGCCGATCACGTGACCATTTCGGGCTATGACGGCGGGACCGGGGCATCGCCGCTGACCAGCCTCACCCATGCGGGCTCTCCTTGGGAAATCGGCCTTGCCGAGACGCAGCAGACGCTGCTCCTGAACGATTTGCGCAGCCGCATCGCGGTGCAGGTTGATGGCGGCCTTCGGACCGGACGCGACGTGGCCATTGGCGCGCTGCTGGGTGCGGACGAGTTCGGCTTTGCCACCGCGCCCTTGATCGCGGCGGGTTGTATCATGATGCGCAAGTGTCACCTGAACACCTGCCCCGTCGGCGTCGCAACGCAAGACCCGGTCCTGCGCAAGCGCTTCACCGGCACGCCCGAGCATGTGATCAATTACTTCTTCTTCGTCGCAGAGGAACTGCGCGCCATCATGGCCGAAATGGGCTTCCGCACAGTCGAAGAGATGGTCGGACGGGTCGACCGGCTCGACATGACGCGGATGCACCGCCACTGGAAAGCGCGCGGGATCAACCTTGATCGCTTGCTACACATGCCGGAAATCGCTTCGGACGCGCCACTGCACAACACCGAGACTCAGGATCACGGGCTTGGCGCGGCGCTCGACATCGCCTTGATCGCCGATTGTCAGGACGCAATCGAAGCCAGAACGCCAGTGCAACTCGATTACGAGGTTCGCAATGTGAACCGCACGGTCGGGGCGATGCTCTCGGGCGAAATTGCCAAGGCGCATGGTCACGAAGGCTTGCCGCCGGAGACGATCCGCATCAATTTGAGCGGTGTGGCCGGTCAAAGCTTTGGCGCGTGGCTTGCCCATGGGGTCACAATCGACCTGTCTGGCGATGCCAATGACTATGTGGGCAAGGGGCTGTCGGGCGGTCGCCTGATCATCCGCCAACCCGAGGGCACGACGCGCCAGTCCAACGCCAATATCATTGTCGGCAACACCGTGCTCTATGGCGCGATTGCGGGCGAAGCCTATTTCAACGGCGTGGCGGGCGAACGCTTTGCCGTGCGCAATTCGGGCGCGATTGCTGTGGTCGAAGGCGCGGGCGACCATGCCTGCGAATATATGACCGGCGGGGTTGTCGTCGTGCTCGGCGCGACGGGTCGCAATTTTGCTGCGGGAATGAGCGGCGGGGTTGCCTATGTCTACGATCCGGAAGGGACATTCGCCAATCTGGTCAACCACGCCCAGGTCGATCTGCTGCCGGTTTCGGCCGAGCCCGATCTCGACGAAGGCACCGGACGGCCACAGCAACGCTCGCGCTCGGTGCATGATTTCGGCATGGGCGATATGCTGCGTCACGATGCGGAGCGGCTGCGTATCTTGGTGGAACGGCATCAATTGCACACCGGCAGCACGGTCGCTGGCGAGCTCCTTGTAGACTGGACCACAGCGCTTGGCCACTTCGTCAAAGTAATGCCGCGCGATTACAAGCGCGCTCTGGAAGCCTTGGCCACCGAGCGCGACGAAGCCGCAACCGTGGCTGCGGAATAGGGTATTGGGACATGGGTAAGGACACCGGATTTCTTGAACTGGATCGGCGCGAGCGCGATTATCTCGATCCCAAGGAGCGTCTGACCAATTACCGCGAATTCGTGGTGCAGCCTTCGGACAAGACCCTGTCCGATCAGGCTTCGCGCTGCATGGATTGCGGCATACCCTATTGTCACAACGGCTGTCCGGTGAACAACATGATCCCGGACTGGAACCATCTGGTGTATGAAGACGACTGGAAAAATGCGCTCGCCGTGCTGCATTCGACCAACAATTTCCCTGAATTCACAGGCCGCATCTGCCCTGCCCCGTGCGAGGCAAGCTGCACGCTCAACATCATCGACCAGCCGGTGACGATCAAATCGATCGAAGCCGCCATCATTGATCGCGGATGGGCAGAGGGCTGGGTCACACCGCAAGTGCCCGAGAAAAAGACCGGCAAGTCGGTCGCCGTCGTCGGATCAGGCCCGGCGGGTATGGCCTGCGCACAGCAGCTTGCGCGCGCCGGCCATTCGGTCGTTCTTTTCGAGAAAAGCGACCGCGTCGGCGGATTGCTGCGTTACGGTATCCCCGACTTCAAGATGGAAAAGCACCTGATCAACCGGCGCTGTGTCCAGATGGAAGCCGAGGGTGTGGAATTCCGCACCAGTAAAGAGGTCGGCGTCGATATCTCGTTTGAAAGCCTGCAGGAAAATTTTGACGCGGTGGTGCTTGCCGGGGGCGCAGAAGATGCGCGTCCGCTTGCAATCCCCGGCGCTGAAATGGACGGCGTGCGGCTTGCGATGGAATTCCTGACGCAGCAGAACAAGCGCAATGCCGGCGATGATGAAATGCGCGCGGCACCGCGCGGATCGCTGCTCGCGACGGGCAAGAATGTCGTCGTTATCGGCGGCGGCGATACCGGCTCCGACTGTGTCGGCACGTCCAACCGCCAAGGCGCGAAAAGCGTCACCCAGCTTGAAATTATGCCCAAGCCGCCAGAGCATGAGGATAAGGCGCTGACATGGCCAGACTGGCCAGTGAAAATGCGCACATCGTCGAGCCATGAAGAAGGCGCCGCGCGTGACTGGGCGGTGCTGACCAAGCGCGTGATCGGTGATGGGGAGGACGTGGCTGGCCTCGAATGTGTCCGCGTCGAGTGGATCGAGGGCAAGATGCGCGAGATCGAAGGCAGCGAATTCACAATTCCGGCAGACCTGATCCTGCTCGCCATGGGTTTTGTCGGTCCGAAAAAGCCCGGCTTGCTCGAACAGACCGGCGTTGAGCTGACCGATCGCGGCAATGTCGCGGCCAACACCGATGATTACGCGACCAGCGTTCCGGGCGTGTTTGCGTGCGGTGACATGCGGCGTGGCCAGAGCCTTGTGGTCTGGGCAATCCGCGAAGGACGACAAGCTGCACGGGCGGTTGATGCGGCGCTGATGGGGGTATCACAGCTTCCCCGCTAAAATGGTCTGGTGATGAGTTTTGCGAGTTTTCACTACAGATTTTCGATTTTTTACAAATAAAATCGGCGCGTTAACCCAATAGTACCCTTAATCTATAAAAGCGCGTTGCAACGGCAGCACGGCCATGGCGGCTTGCTGTTTTCGATAGCCTACCACAGACAGTGGCCCACAGGGTTCGGTCGCAGGAACCACGGGAGAAAACAAAATGCAGCGCGAAGCTGATGGAATTGAGGGTGCCGCACGGATGAGAATTCTCATGCTGGGCGCGGTGAGTTTTGGCGCAATGAGCTTCGCGGCTCCTGCGCTGGCCAACGACAATGCCGAAACTGTCGCAGAAGCGGCCTCTGAAGTGTTCGGGCCGGTGGATGAAGTCGCTACCGCCCCGGCGACTGTCACTGTCGCTGAGCCGAATGACAGCGCCGCAGTTGAACTTGCACCGCCTCCCAACCCGACTACACCAGTCGCTCGCGCACCGGCCCCTCCACCCGCCGCTCCGCCATCCGATCCGGTCAAGCTGAAGATCGTGGCCTCGCAATTTGTCGATCTGCCAGTCTCGGGCGATGCCGCTGACACGGTTCGCTATAGCGGGCGCGTTGACGGCTATCTCAACATTGGCGGCAGCCAGTTCGGTCTCGATGACAGCGTCACTTTGACCGTGCGGCCCGAATTCACTTGGGGCGAAACCTCGAACGGCGCGATTGGCCTGATTCCGAACAACACCGCCCTGTTCCGCCCCGAAGGCGCGGGCGATTTCGACGTTTCGGTCAGCCTTTCAAAGAAATGGAAATCGGGCGCCGAGCTAACCGTCGGCAAGGTCAACATCCTCGATATCTCCGGCGCGCTGCCAATTGTGGCCAGCGACGGTCATTACGGCTTCCAGAACCTTGGCCTCGCCTTGCCACCGACCGCAGTCGTTCCCAACACGATCACCGGCGCGCTTTTGCAGGTGCCCACCAAGAAGGTCATCTATCGTCTGTGGGTGTTCGATCCGGATTCGCAATATGAACGCACCGGGTTCGAAACCGCATTCGAAAGCGGTGTCGGATTCCTTGCGTCAGCCGCCCTGCGCACGCGAATTGGCGGGATGCCCGGTATCTACAACTTCGCCGTCGTCGGCTCGACCCGCAACCAGTTCGCGGTCGATATCCTGCCGCGCGCACTAACGCCGCCGCCACAGCCATTCGGCACATTCGGCAATGAAAGCGGCGAGTTGGCGCTCCAGCTTTCGGGCTATCAATTCGTCGAGCTA
>JBCCOF010000095.1:0-11271 GCA_039025455.1 Pseudomonadota bacterium
CAATCCGCGTTCGCGGCGCAGACGGCCCAGCTTTATTCCGAGCGGTTCTTGGTGCGCCGCTCTGACTGGCGAGGCGTGCTCCAACGGGTTGCCACGAGGGCTGGCGATCGCCGCGCGCAATTGCGTCGCAGCCAGCGCGCCTTCCCCGAGCGTTTCCTTGAACGCGCAACCGTAAAGCTGGCCGCTTGACCACGCGACCACCGCCTCGGATCTCCCGACCTCGGGCAATTCAATCTCGAACACCTCGCCTTCGTTCAGCTGCACATCCGTTTCCATCAGCAAACCCGCTGCCGAAATGTTGTGCACGGTGACATTGGCGTCAACGCCGCCTGTCAAAACTCCGTTCGTTTCAAGCAGAAGCGATCGACGTGTCCCAGTTCGTCGCGTTCGGTCGGACGGCTGGTCTTCATTCAGAACAAGATGTGCTTTGAGCGCCATTGGGGGGTCTCCTGAAAGGAGCACCAACCTTGGCTGAGGCAGTTAAGCTTGAACTATCAGATATCGTTAAAGCCGCCGATGCGGACCAAATTGTTCGCCGGTCACGCAGGCTCTTCAACAGCATCCAGACCATAAGCCGTGTGCAAGACGCGCACGGCAAGCTCGGTCTCGTCCTCATCGATCAGGACGCTCACCTTAATTTCGCTGGTGGAGATCGCCTGAATGTTAATCCCGCGATCCGACAAAGCGCGGAACATTGTGCTCGCAACCCCGGCATGGCTTTTCATGCCCACGCCAACAACGCTGATCTTGGCGACGTGGTTATCGGTGATGATACGATTGAAACCGATCAAATCGCGCTTGTCCTCCAGCAACGCCTGCGCGCGCGCGAGGTCCACTTGCGGCGCGGTGAAGGTCACGTCGGTCTCGCCCTTATCGCGTCCGACGTTTTGAATGATCATGTCCACGTTGATGCCTGCATCGGCGAGCGGTTCGAAGATATGCGCCACAGCGCCCGGCTTATCGGGCACGCGGGTCAGGATGATCTTCGCTTCGGTCTTGTCATGCGCGATGCCGGTTACAAGCTGGCGTTCCATTTCGCCCTTCTCCACCAATTCGTTCATTTCTTCTTCGGAGACGATCAGAGTGCCCGTCAGGTCGTCCGCCGACGCGTCGCTGCCTTCATCGACAAAGCTGGAGAGCACCTGAACGCGCACGCCCGATTTCATCGCAAGGCCAACAGAGCGTGTCTGCAAAACCTTGGCCCCGACCGATGCGAGTTCGAGCATCTCTTCGTAGGTTACCGCTTTCAGCTTGCGCGCCTTGGCGACGATGCGCGGGTCGGTTGTGTAGACCCCGTCCACATCGGTGTAGATATCGCAGCGATCCGCATTCACAGCTGCTGCGACAGCAACCGCCGAGGTGTCCGATCCGCCGCGCCCCATCGTCGTAATCCGGCCTTCGTGGCTCACACCCTGAAAGCCGGGGATGACCGCGATCTCCCCGTTTTCGAGGCCTTCGATCAGGCCCGGCGCGTCAATCGTCTCGACCCGCGCTTTTGCATGTGCTTCGACCGTTCTGACCGGCAATTGCCAGCCGAGCCAGCTGCGTGCTTTGCACCCGAGCGATTGCAGCGTCAGTGCCAGCAGCCCGCTGGTCACCTGCTCGCCGCTGGCGACCACCACGTCGTATTCCGCCGGGTCATACAGCGCGTTGGCTTCGCGGCAGAAGTTGACAAGCCGGTCGGTCTCGCCCGCCATCGCGCTGACCACGACGGCGACCTGATCCCCGTTTGCGGCCTGCTTGCGCACAATATTGGCCACGCGGCGAATCCGCTCGGTCCCCGCCATCGAGGTTCCGCCAAATTTCATCACGACGCGTGCCAAGGTTTGCAAGCTCCTATTGGTCTCGATTCAGGTGACTGGTTCCAGCGGCGCTGTTAGGGATGCCATATGGGAAACGCAAACGTATCAAATGTAACCATCCGCCCCGAAGAGGCCGAGCACTTCGCTTCGCTGGCGCGCGACTGGTGGAACCCCAAGGGCAAAATGGCGAGCCTGCACGAGGTGAACCCGGTGCGGCTGGAGTTTCTGCGCGAGGCGGTTGACGCGCATTGGGCCGATGAGCCGGGATATTACCGGATGAGCGCAAGGCCTTTGGCAGGCAAATCTGCGCTCGACATCGGCTGTGGCGCGGGATTGCTCTGTGAACCGATTGCGCGGCTGGGCGCGGAGGTAACCGGCGTGGACGCAGCACCCGAGAATGTCGCAGTCGCCAGCACCCATGCCGAAGCGGTTGGCCTCGATATCCGCTACATGGCGGGCGAAATCGGCGGGCTTGATATCGGGACGTTCGATCTGGTGACTTGTGTCGAAGTGATCGAGCATGTTGCCGACAAGAGAGCGTTCCTCGCCGATGTCATCGCGAAACTGGCTCCGAGTGGATTGCTGGTGATGTCCACGCCCAATCGCACTGCGGCGAGCCGCGTTCTGCTCGTCGGGGCGGCGGAGGCGATTGGCTATGTTCCCAAGGGCACGCACCACTGGAGCGACTTTATCACGCCGCCCGAGCTTGAAGAGATGCTGCGCGAATCGGGCATGGAAGTTACCCGGCAGCAAGGCATCGCTTTTCGACCGGGCAAGGGCCTGCATCTGGGTGAGGACGAATCGCTCAATTACATTCTGAGCGCGCGCCGCGCCTAGAAGAGCCTAGCAGCGCGAGAACAGCACCGGCGGGAATTCTGCGCCGATATGCGAGACCAGCTCAATCTTGAGCCGCCCGCCCTGATCGATGATGTTGCGAATTTCGCCGCGCTCGCAGACCTTCGGCCGCATCATCTTGCGCACGAAATTGGGGTCGAACGATTTGTCGCCCACCGGCGCATTAGCGATCCGCAACACCAAGGTATCTTCACCCTCGACGCGCGAGCTGACCTTTGTCGAACCGAACTCCTCACCGAGCAGATCGGGCGCTTGCGAGTTGAAAGTCGCCGCCGCGCGCTCGATAGAATTCTTCACCGCTTCCGGCCCAGCTTGCGCCTGCCCGCATGACGCCAAAGCCGCTGAAACCACTGCCAATATCGCAAGACGCATCACAAATTCCCCTGAAGTGAAGCATCCTCAATGGCGCGATAACCTTAAGATTTCGCCCACCCACGGCTGGGCTAATCTTGACCCGTTTCTAAGCTTTCAGCCAACAAAGCGACGAATTCCTCTACATTGTCGACGAAGAACCCATCCGCCCCGCTCCCAATTGCAGCCTTCCAGAGCGACTTATACTGCCCGTCCGCCGCTGGACCGCCTTCGCTCTGCAAGGATGCGGGGAGAAAGCCGTTTTCCATTCGCAGCGTCCACGGGTGGATTTTGAGGCCCAGCTTGTGCGCTTCACCAACCAAACCGGTCGGCTTCATCTCCGAGTCTAGCACATAGCCCATCCACGGCCCAATCCCGTCGGCATAAGTCGCAATCTCGGCAAGACCACTCGGCGTGATCATATCGGCCCAGCGCAGCTCCGGCTCGTCGAAAGGCCCACCCTCGGGATGGATCAGCAGCACAAGCGGCGTATCAATCAGCTTATCCAGCCGTTGCAGCGGACCAACCTCAAACACCTGCACGAAGACCCGATCATCCGCGTCGTCCAGATCAAGCTTGCGCAACTGGGTGGCGAGCAGATCGACCGTATCGATGCCCTCTTCCTGCAACAGCCATGTGGGGATCTTCAGCTCCGGATAGAGGCCAATGGAGCGCCCGGTCTCCGCTTCCTTTGCGCGGGCCAGCTGCACGACCTCTTCGAACGTCGGGATCTGATAGAGGCCATTATAGGCAATGTTTGATGGCCGCGCGCTGGGCACCCGCTCTCGCGTGCGCAGGGTGCGCAATTCAGCCAGCGTGAAGTCCTCGGCGAACCAGCCGGCAACGCGCCGGTCACCGATGGTCTTCTCGCGGCGGCGATCCTCGAACTCCTGTCGGCTCGCCACATCCGTGGTCCCCGACAGCTCGGTCTCGTGCCGCGCGACGAGCACAAGGTCCTTTGTCACCACCAGGTCCGGCTCGATGTAGTCCGCGCCCTGGTCAATCGCGAGCTCATAGGCGGCCAGCGTATGTTCGGGCCGGTCGCCGCTCGCGCCACGATGCGCGATGACAAGCGGATCGCTTTGCGCGGCCGCGACAACCGGCGCCAACAGGGCGAGCGCTGCGAGCAGCAGGTTCAGAGCAGAGTTGCGGACCATGTGTCTTCCTTGAAACCGACAAGCGTGGCGCCTGTGCCATTGGCCGAGTGCTCGACCACTGGACGCTTGATCATTGAAGGGTGCTGAACCAGCAATGCGACAGCTTCTTGACTGTCAGCGGCCTTGGCCTTCTCCTCATCGGACAACTTGCGATAGGTCGTGCCGCGCTTGTTGAGCACCACATCAACCCCGTGCGCCGCAATCCACGCCTCCAGCTTGGCCGGGTCCGCCCCTTCCTTCTTGTAATCGTGGAACGCGTATTCGAGGCCGTGCGCATCGAGCCATTTGCGCGCCTTCTTGACTGTGTCGCAATTGGGAATGCCGTACAGGTACAATGTCATCGTATTTTCAGTGCCTTATTTGGGATTTGGCTTGGAGACATGGACCACATGTTACACGGTCCTGACGAAGAAAAACCGCCCGCTCTTCGCACTTGGAGAAAGGCGGGCTGTCGAAGCTGTGGGCATAGCGGAACATGGGCCGCAGGCTAGACCCTTTGGTGGGGTGTAGGACAGTGAAACCGGAGGCTTGCGGACGAGAACGGCAGAATTCGACCCAGTCCCGTATGTTTATCACCTCTGCCTTTGCCGCTTAGCGTCTGAGCATTTGCCTGTCTTTTTACGACTAACTCTCCTTAGTTACTGTGGAGTATCCCAGCGCTCGCATCACCCCGTAAAAGAGTCCGCCGTCAGCAAATGACCGGTCTTTACATAAATCAGTGCGCCTTCTTCGCGAGTGAAGGGCGTGTGCTGAGACAGATGTGGACTGCGCAGCCATGTGCCCGCAGGATAGCGGCCATGCTCATCCTCAAACACGCCTTCGAGCACGAGGATCTCCTCCCCGCCCCAATGGCGATGAGGGTTGAACTGCGTGTTCGGCGCCCAGCGAACCAGCGCGACATTCTCGCCTTCGACCTGATGCAGCGGCAGGACTGACAAGCCATTCACCATGCCAGGCAGGAATCGCGCATGACGTGTGTCGATCGCTTTTCGCTCGGTGTCATCCTGAGCAAACTGATGCAGCTTCACAAAGATCGTTGCGCCGTCCTTTGAGAACGGCGTGTGCCGCGTGCCAATCGGATTGCGGACATAGCTGCCCGCTGGATAATGGCCCGTCTCATCCGAAAACACGCCATCCAAAACGAGGAATTCCTCTCCGCCATCGTGCGCGTGTTCGGAGAAATAGGAGCCCGGCTCATACCGTACGATTGACGTCGCACGCGCTTTTTCAGCGCCGATCCGATCCAGCATTCGGCGAGTCACACCCTGCATCGGGGACGGCACAAAAGGCGTATCCTCGGGCCGATTAACGACGCGAGTGCCAAAATCTGCATTGATCAGCATGGTCCGGGCTCCTTTCCTATTTGTCTATTTTTATCAATGCCGCCCTGCGGTCACGCCGCCATCCACCGGCAGCACGGTGCCAGTGATCCATCCAGCCTTGCTGCTTGCGAGGAAAAGCGCGGCTTCGGCTACATCTGCGGGCTGGCCATTGCGTCCAATCGGATGGAAGTCATTAAAGCCGGGCAGTGTTTCAGCGACTTCTTCTTCGCTCATAAAGGTGTTGTAGACCGGTGTTTCGACCACGGCCGGAGCAACCGCATTGATGCGAATTTTGTGCGGCGCCAGTTCAATTGCGAGATTGCGGACCAGTGCATGGACGCCCGCATTGGCCGCAGAATAAGCCGCTGACGGAGTCGCGCCAATCGCCTGCAGTGCCCAGAGCGATCCGGTTTTAACAATCGCTCCGCCACCGCGTCTTTGCATCGCTTTGGCCGCAGCCTGTGCGGTGAAGAATTTGCCTTTCAAGATGGTGTCGAGGAACCAGTCATACTCGCCTTCATCGAGATCGAGGAATGGCTTGGGCTGGAAAACGCCTGCATTGTTGAACAACGTATCGATCCCGCCAAAAGTCTCTTCGGCGAAGGCGACTAGCGCCGGGCCAGTTTCCGCTTTTCCAATATCGCCTGCAAAAGTTGCGACGCGCTCGCCGCTTGGATCAATGTCTTTTGCAGCTGCCGTAAGCTTCTCAGCGTTGCGCCCGCTGATCACGACGCTGCCACCTTCTGCAACATAGCGTTTGGCGATTTCCTTACCAATGCCTGATCCGCCTCCGGTGACGACGGCGACTGTATTTTCAAAACGCATGTGAATTCTCCTGTTGAGATGCTCGAAACCGAATCATCTGTCTATCGATAGATAGGCAAATAGAAACTTGCTCATTCTGGCGCAACCCCTATCTACCAGATGATAGATATCGGAAACTTCGATGAGAACTCAAACAAAGCCCAAACCAGATAAGCGCACAGCCATTCTCGACGCCGCTGAAACACGGGCGCGAACGGGTGGATATAACGGCTTCAGCTTTCGCGATTTGGCCGAGGATGTCGGGATCAAAAGCGCGAGCGTGCATTATCACTTTCCCACCAAGGAAGCCTTGGGTGCAGCGCTAACCGAGCGGTACACAATGCGCGCTATCGAAAGCTTGGGTGATCCAGCGGGCCTCAACGAATTGGAAGCATTCGATCGGGTTGCTGCACTGTTCGTGCACGCTAATGAAGTCGAAGACCTTATGTGTCTGTGCGGTTTGTTTGGTGCCGAAACGGCCGGCCTGCCTGAGCCCTTGGTTGCGGAAGTGAAAGCCTACTTTGAAGCGCTAACCTCATGGCTATCCGATGCTCTCCAAGGCCAAAACAGTGTCTTGCACGCCGAAATGATCGTGGCGACCCTGGAAGGCGCTTTGATCATGAGCCGCACCAGCGCAGACAAGGATCTATTGCGCAGGTTGCAGGCACGGTTGAGGGAGACGATAGCTTGACCGGTGCGGCACCCTTGACCACTTCCTAAAAAGGGAATTCGGTCAAGCGTAGCGAAATTCCCAGCGCCAGCGAACTTGGTGTCCGCTTTCACCCCAATCCCAGACCCCCACTCCGCCTAACGCGTATCCGCAATCGCAACTGCCTGCCCGGCTCAATCCCCTTGCCTTGATCGCAAGCGTTTCAACGTTAATGCTGGGCACCCGCGAGCCACATCTCAGGGGATGAAATCAATGGTACAACTCACTCCCGGCTATGCCATCGCTGTGGCCGAGCAGCTCTCATTCGTGAGCGCGTTTCTGGGCGGCGTGTCGGCGACCATCCTTATAACCATCGTGGTCTTCGCAAGCCCTCAGAAGTCGGTCAGCTGGATTGTCGGCGCATCGGCTCTTTCGGCGTGCAGCTTGTTGACAGCTGTGGTGGCCTCTTGGCGGATTATCATCCTCTTCAGCCCCGAAACACCCGTCACCGCGCCCGACTCGCTGATCGCCATTCTCTGGGCGGCGATGCTGCTGGGCTATAGCATTGGGTTTTTGAGCCTGATTGCCTGCATCGGAATGGCGGGGTGGATCCGCTCCAAGAAAACCGGCTGGATCACGACGGCAATGGCCATTCTCGCGGCGCTGTTCTTTATGTCGGCGACCCCGTTCGGAGCGTGATTTGGCCAAGGGCAGGCGTTGACGGGCCGTGAGCGCCAAGCGCCTCGTTTTAGTTAACGATATTTAGAGTGTTTCTGCGTAGCTCCACACTGAAATTGGAGCATTTATGGCAAAGTTTACGCAGAAACTGATGGTCACGCTGGCTTCGGCTGGCCTTGTGTTCAGCCCTGTCGCGGCTCAGGCAAACACCCGCGCAGGCGACAGCTCGACAGTCTACACCGCATCGCAAGTAGCCCCCGGATTGGGACGCTCGGCCGAGGGTGAAGGTTTTGGCGGGGACAAGGGTGACCTCATCGCCGCCTTGCTGGTTGGGCTTTGGGCCACAGGGATTATCGTGATACTTCTCGATCTTGATGACGACGACAATCAGTCGCCGGGGGCGAGTTAGGAGTATGTAGTGGACAGGGAGGAAATCGAGCGGCTCAAATCGCGCAACTTGGCGTTCTCCTGTCTAGCGCTTCTTATCTCCATAATTACCTTCGCGGCAACCGCGTATTTCTCGACATATTTACTGCCATCCACATTGTTTGGGTTTGTAGGGGCCGTGATCGCAGGCTTGGTGATTAGCGGTCCGCTTGCGTTTCTGCTCTTCACACCAATTGCAAAAGCCGACGGGCGAATATTAAATTCGATTTTCCCGGAGTTTGACGGAAAGGTCGTTCCGCTTTTCAACGTGCGCAAAACCACATTGGATGCCTCTATGGGTGTCAAGATCGAAAGCGATAATGGCATTGCGTGTGGCGATCTTGGAGACAGTGTCTTCTTGTATCATTTGCCTGACAAATACGGTGTCGAAAAACCGCTCACTGATAACCTGTTCCAGTCCGATGCAGGCGAATATTGGACAATCCCCAAGAATGCTTTTCGCCAGATCAAGGTGCTGCGGACCCCGCAATATGCATTAGATGTATTGTCCGCTGACGAGCCCACACAAGCCGAAATCAGGTTGGCTAACGCGATCTCCGGAGCGCTGGGATCAGGATCGGGTCCGAGCCGAAAGCACATCTACTTTGCCGCTACACTCGAAGTTTTCTGGGAGAGTGAAGATGGCGATGAGTCAATCCTGTGTGCATTTCGAACGGACACCGACATCACGGGAGAGGATGTAGGGATCACCGGATCAAGATCTTTCGATTCTCTCCTGGAAGCTGGCATGGAGCACATTGGAGAGGAAGGTGCCGACCAGCTAGTTTCAGAGCTTGGCGATGTTTTGGGTTCGGACCTTGATGGTGTCGGAGGGGCAGCGCTGGCCGGGGTGGAGTTCCTTAGCGCAGCTGTGGAACTGAGTAACAATAATCGCGGAGAGTTTTCGAATCGTAAGGGCGTTGCCTTGGCGCTTGCGACTGCAGAGCGGTTGCGAGAACTCGTAGGACTTGAGACAGTCGAGTTTTCCGACCTGCCCTTGGAATAATTCACTCAGCTCAACGCAAATGCGCATCCGCGATCGCGACCGCCAGTGCGTCGGCGGCGTCTTCGCCTGCGACGTCCGCTCCGGGTAACAGAACCTTGAGCATCGCCTGAACCTGGCTCTTGTCCGCCCCGCCCGTGCCAACCACCGCCTTCTTCACCGAGCGCGCTGCGTGTTCGCGCACGTTCAGACCGGTGGCTCCACACGCCGCAAGGACGACGCCGCGGGCCTGTGCTAGCTTGAGCGTCGATTGCGGATTCTTGTTCACAAACACTTCTTCGCACGCTGCGCGATCGGGGGAGTGTGCGCCGATAACGGCAGCAATGGCATCATGCAGATGATGCAGCCGCTGCGCCATGGCAGCCTTCACGTCAGTCCTAATCTGGCCATTGGCGATATGGCCGATACGCGAGCCGTCTACGCGGATTACGCCCCAGCCAGTGCAGGAAAGCGAAGGGTCAAGGCCGAGGATTACGGTCAAAATAGAAAGGTCCGTTCGTGCTGAGCCGGTGCCGCTTCGCGCCGTCTGCGACTCCGAAGCACCGCACTTCTTTTGTCCCCGTTCAGTAGAAAGGAAGGACAGCCCTTCGACAAGCTCAGGGCGAACGGGTATTGGCTGTTGTAGTCATAAGCCAATCCTAATCCCCAACCGCCACGCCGCAGCGAGCAGAAACGCCGCGCCGAGCATCAGGGCAAAAAGCCACTCGCGCCAGCTCAATCGTCCAGCTTCGCCATCACTTCGTCGCTGATTTCATAATTGCCCCAAACGGTCTGCACATCGTCATCATCGTCGAGCACATCGATCAGCTTGAGAAGCGTGCCCGCACCCTTCTCGTCCATTTCGACGGTGATGTTGGGCTTCCATGCGAGCTTCACATTGGTCGCCTCACCCAGAGCCTTCTCCAAGTCGCCGGCGACCTGGTGCAGATCGTCTGGCGCGGTCCAGATGGTGTGGCCGTCGTCCGAACTTTCGATGTCGTCCGCACCCGCTTCCATGGCCGCTTCAAGCACGGTGTCCTCATCGCCCACAGAGGCCGGATATTCGATCAGGCCGAGCCGCTCGAACCCGTGCTGGACCGATCCTTCGGTGCCCAGATTCCCGCCATGTTTGCTGAAGGCTGTGCGCACGGCGGTGGCGGTGCGGTTGCGGTTGTCGGTCAGCGTTTCGACGATCATCGCGCTGCCGCCCGGGCCATAGCCTTCGTAGCGGACTTCCTCGTAATTCTCGTCATCGCCTGCGCTCGCCTTGTCAATCGCGCGCTGGATGTTGTCCTTGGGCATGGATTGCCCTTTGGCGGTGTTGACCGCGAGGCGCAGGCGCGGGTTCATATCGGGATCGGGCGATCCCATTTTCGCCGCAACAGTGATTTCGCGGCTCAGTTTGGAAAACAGGTTGGAGCGCTTTTTGTCCTGCGCACCCTTGCGGTGCATGATGTTCTTGAATTTGGAATGGCCTGCCATGGGAACTCTTTTGGTTTGGCTTTAAATACTGCCGACGGCCCTAACGAAAGGGGCGCATCCGGGCAACCAATCCGAAAGGAGTTGCTGGGAAGATGCTCGATAATGGCATCGACAAGCGCACGATTTCGGCGAATTCGCCACAAGCTGGCGCAGGCCCAGAACTTCACGTGCTGCTATTGCGGCAGGCGCTTCGGGGCCAAGGGCACCCGGTTCGCCGCGACAATCGAGCATCTTAAGCCGAAGATGGATGGCGGGTCGAACAAGCAGGACAACCTCGCGGCTGCCTGCTTGCATTGTAACCAACATCGCGGACGGCAGATGAACGAAGCCCGCCAGCGTGCAAGAGCTAAAGTGGTCGGGTAGTGTTCTAAATCCTGACCGCCGTCCCGCTCGCGCTGACCATCAGCATCGATCCGGTTTCGCCGATCACCTCGTAATCGAGGCTGATCCCGACCACGGCATTGCCGCCGCGCACCTTGGCTTCGGCTTGAAGTTCTGCAATCGCGTCATCGCGAGCCTGGCCGAAAATGCGTTCGTAGCTGTCCGACCGGCCACCAACGGAGTCGCGAAAGCGCGCCAGAAAGTCGCGGAACGCATTCGCGCCCACGATGACCTCGCCAACGACGATGCCGCAATATTCCTGAATCTGGTGCCCATCGATTGTGGGGGTGGTGGTCACGATGACGCTGTTCGCGCCTTTGACGAGTGCATGCATGAAAATGTCCTCCTGTTCGATTGATCAGACTGACCCAGTCGAACCGGA
>JBCCOF010000096.1:0-11091 GCA_039025455.1 Pseudomonadota bacterium
GGCCTTGCCATGGCGACGATGGACATCATCAAGCTGAACGGCGCGTTCCCGGCCAACTTCCTCGACGTGGGCGGCGGCGCGACGACCGAGAAGGTGACTGCGGCGTTCAAGATCATCCTCAAAGACCCGGCGGTCGAGGGTATTCTGGTGAATATCTTCGGCGGCATCATGCGCTGCGACACCATTGCGGAAGGAATCGTGGTCGCTGCGAAGGAGGTCGATCTAGACGTGCCACTGGTGGTCCGCCTCGAAGGAACCAATGTCGCTAAGGGCAAGGAAATCCTCGCCAATTCAGGCCTGCCGATTGTGCCCGCAGATGATCTGGGCGATGCTGCCAAAAAGATCGTTGCCGAGGTTAAAGAGGCGGCTTAACGAGGGAGGCGAGGGTTCTCCCTTTCCCCAGCGCGGAGTATTATCGGGACGGAGCCGGCTCCGGCAAAACCGGCTCCGAGCTGTCCTGAAACGTCAGCCAATTGCGCCAGATATCGTGCGTGCGCTGGTCGATCAGGCGGATTTCACACCGCAGCGCCATCGCGTTGCGGATCGTGCCGTCCTTCCACTGTTCGTAAACCGAGCCGCATTCCTCTTTGCGCATCGCTTCGGCAGCGGACTGGGCGGCGCGCATGGATCGCTCCAGTAGCGTGACCTGTTTGGGAAGGCCGGGGCCGTTCATAATCGCAGCGTCGAAATAGCGCTTCTCGCGCTGTGCTGCTTTGTCCCGAATGCGCGCGAGGCATTGGTTGATCGCGTATGTCGTGCCGTCGCAGCCATAGGATAGGTCTGGCCTCGGCTTCACCGCGCTGAACTCGAACAGCAGTTCCTGCACTTCGGGCTTGTCGCTCTTCATCCGTACGGCCGCGACCAGACCTTCGCCGGGCCGCTCGGGATCGGCGCAGCGTAAAGTGAGCGCATTGAAATAGGCTGCACACGGCTCAATCGCGACGAGGCGGAAGGTGAGCATGTCATCCTTTTCCTCCCACCCGGTCAGATCGGCGTTGAAGTGCTTGAGCCGCAGAGCGAGCGAACCCTCTTCTTCCATCAGATAGAGATGCTCGGTGAACATGATAGCGGACGTGCCATCTTCCCCCTTGGTCTCCTGAACAAAGGTGCCGACCATGATACCGCCCATAGGGGGCAACCAGCTTTCCATTGCAGGCGCACCGCGAATTCCCCCGCCTTCCCACTGACCGACCAGCCAGCCGAGCTGGTCCAGAGTGGCGGGAGGCGATTCGAAGCCTTTGTCTCCGAGCCGGGTTTCAAGCGCTTTGGGCGCTGATTGTTCGGGAGAGTGATCGTCCGCCGCTGCCGATCCGGCGAAAGCCATCGCCGCTATTACAGGCCAAATTGTACGCATTGCACGTTCTCCCCTCACGCCCTTCTCACACAATCCAACCTTAGCGCAAAACAGTCCAAAACCACACTTGACCTCGTGACATAGCAGAGCGAGACACCAAATTAACGCTGGCCGCAAAGCCAGATATTTGGTTGCCGACCCTTGCTTGACGTTTACGTAAACGCAAGCTAGGGCGACATCAGAATTTGTTTGCAGTGCAGAGCCGCAAGAACGGCCAAAGGGAAGGACACAAACCCATGAAAATCCTCGTCCCCGTAAAGCGGGTGATCGATTACAACGTAAAACCGCGCGTCAAGGCAGACGGGACGGGCGTTGATCTGGCGAATGTCAAAATGAGCATGAATCCGTTTGACGAGATCGCTGTCGAAGAGGCGATCCGCATCAAGGAAGCGGGCAAGGCCGAAGAAGTCGTCGCCGTTTCCATCGGCCCGGCCAAGGCGCAGGAAACGCTCCGCACCGCGCTCGCCATGGGCGCAGATCGCGCGATCCTCGTGCAGACCCCCGAGGAAGTCGGCTCCGAAGTCGAACCGCTGGCAGTGGCGAAAATCCTTAAAGCAATCGCGGAAGAGGAAGGCCCCGGCCTTATCCTGCTCGGTAAACAATCTATCAGCGACGATTCGAACCAGACCGGCCAGATGCTCGGCGCACTGATGGGTCGCCCGCAAGGGACCTTTGCCAACACGGTAGACGTCGATGGCGACGCTGTGACGGTGAAGCGCGAGGTTGATGGCGGGCTTGAGACGGTCAAGCTGACCTTGCCTGCGATTGTCACCACCGATTTGCGTTTGAACGAGCCGCGCTACGCTTCGCTGCCGAACATCATGAAGGCGAAGAAAAAGCCGCTCGCCACCAAGACGCCCGAGGATTTCGGCGTCGATATCGCACCGCGCCTCACCACCACCAATGTCGCCGAACCACCCGTGCGTCAGGCCGGTGAAAAGGTCGAAGACGTGGAGCAGCTGGTTGAGAAGATTAGGGCGCTGGGCATCGCCTAAGCCGATCCGAGAGGGAAAAGGATATTCACATGAACACTTTGGTTCTGGTCGAACACGACAACAACTCGGTCAATGACGCAACGCTTGCGGTCGTAACCGCCGCCGCTGCTTTGGGCGAAGTGCACGCGCTGGTCGCGGGCCATGATTGCAGCGGTGCTGCCGAGGCCGCCGCGAAAATCGCTGGCGTTGCAAAGGTGCTGAAGGCTGATGATGCCGCCTATGCCAATGCTCTGGCAGAGAACGTCGCGCCGCTCGTTGCGGGCCTGATGGATGGCTATGATGCCTTCCTCGCGCCTGCCACCACTTCGGGCAAGAACATCGCACCGCGCGTCGCTGCGCATCTCGATGTGATGCAAATCTCGGACATTCTCTCGGTCGAAGGTCCCAAGACTTTCACCCGTCCGATCTATGCGGGCAACGCCATCGCAACCGTCGAAAGCGCGGACGCCAAGCTGGTCATCACCGTGCGCGGCACCGCGTTTGAAAAGGCCGCAAGCGAAGGCGGCTCGGCTGCTATCGAGGACGCAAGCGGCCCCGGTGATGCAGGCACGTCGAGCTTCGTCAGCGCCGAGATCGCCGAAAGCGAGCGCCCCGAGCTTACCAGTGCGAAGGTGATCGTCTCTGGCGGTCGCGCGCTCAAGGACAGCGAGACCTTCGAAAGCATCATCACCCCGCTCGCCGACAAGCTCGGCGCGGCCATCGGCGCATCGCGCGCGGCGGTGGATGCGGGCTATGTGCCGAACGATTATCAAGTTGGCCAAACCGGCAAAATCGTCGCTCCGGAAGTCTATATCGCAATCGGCATTTCAGGCGCGATCCAGCACCTTGCTGGCATGAAGGACTCCAAAGTTATCATCGCCATCAACAAGGACGAAGACGCCCCGATCTTCCAGGTCGCGGATATTGGCCTCGTCGCCGATCTCTACAACGCCGTGCCCGAACTGACCGGCGCGCTCGGCTAGGCCCGTAGAAATTCCGGCTATTACAAGGGCCTCCGCTGCGTTACCTTGCACAGCGGAGGCCTTCTTATGTGGACCCGCACCTATTCACTGCTCGCGCTGATCTGCTTCGCGGCTCTGCCCGAGCACGCAAGCGCGGCACCTTTGGAGCTTGAACCGAGCACCGAGTGGAAACTGCGCGAATACGAGGACAAGTGCCGGGTGAGCCGGGTGTTAGGCACGGGTGAGGACCGGGTGTCCTTGTGGATTGATCAGGGGAGCACCAGCGCAGCCTACAATCTCACACTGATCGGCAGGCCGTTGCGCAATCCCTATGGCTCCAATCTGACGGTGCAGTTCGCTCCGGAGCCGGAATATTCGCGTGCCTATCTCCGCGCCAAGTCGAGCAAGGGGCGGCCTGTTATTTCGCTTTTCGGGGCGCGGTTGATCCCGACACGGGCGGAAATAAGGGATGACAAGGCGGCCCGCGACGAAAGCGACAACACCGCCGATGAGGGCGCGGAGGAAACGGTCGACTTGCCAGAAGCGGCGTCCGCTATGATCGAAGCGCCCATTCCAACGCCAGAACAAGTCGCCGCGGTCACCGAACTAAGGCTGGGCCGTGCGCTTAGACAGAAGCTGGTGTTGAAAACGGGGTCCATGACCGCGCCCTTGGCCGATCTCGATGCTTGTGCGCGAAAAGTCATCGCGGCATTTCAGGCGCGCACCGCGAAGGCGGCTTATCCTGTGGACACGGCGCGCTGGACCGGAATTATTTCCAGGAACTACCCGACCCATATGCTGCTTGCTGAACAGGAAGGGCAGATCACTGTCAGCCTGACGATCGGCACCAATGGTCGGGTGAGCAATTGCGAGGTCACGCAGGTCAAAGGGCCGACCTCGTTCAACGACACGGTCTGTATGCTGATGTTCAAACACGCCACTTTCGAACCTGCCCGCGATGCGGAAGGCGAACCGATCCCGGGCATGTTCAGTACCTCGGTGATATTCCGGCTGAACTGACGGTTTAGCCAGCCAGCAATTTGATGCAATTGCGGTTGGTGCGGCGCACGATCTGGCGGCGCTGTTCGCGGGTTTTGGCGGAGAATTTGCGCTGTTCGGGAGCGCAATCGTAGAGGTTCTCGAAGACAATCGTGCGCTCGTCCGGCGGAGCGCCGATCCCGTCGAGCAGGCGCTCCATTACCCGCCTCGTCATGTAATCGCTCGCGCCGGATTCAGCCCGATGTCGGGCTGTTTCGTCGACGATTTCGAAGGCTGTGGACTGGGCCGACGACGCGCCCGCACCCGCACCCGCACCAGCCCTAAGAGACTCCAGCGACAATGTGGTGGCGCCAATGCCTTTCGCGCTGCGTCTTTGGTCGAGCCGGACGCGGTGGCGCAAGCTCTGGAGCTCGCCGCGGATTTGCCATGTCACATGGGTGGAAAAGCGCGCCCTAGCCGGATCGAACGTCTCTAGCGCGCGGTGCACGCCAATGGCCGCGCATTGCTCGGCGTCATCGCGCAGATCAAGCAAGCCATATTGCCGCACCTGCCGCGCGATTGTCGCGCCGAGCAACGCCAGCAAAGTCTCGAATTCTTGGTCGGTCTCGCGCGTTCCATTGCGCCTTTGCGCCGCAATCCGCCGGGCGCAATGCTCAAGGGCCGCGTTTCGCGGTTCTGGCGCGCTGCGCATCATTTCACTCCTCGTGGTTCGGGAGTGGGGTGTAGATGCGCGGGATTAGAAGCTGGCTGCCCCGGACCCTAGGTGGAATGCGTAGTTACAGAAAGCCGACGATGAAGTGCAGCGTCATCCCGACCAGCCCGCCCACAAGCGTCCCGTTAATGCGGATGAACTGAAGGTCGCGGCCAACCGCGCCTTCGATCCGCCCAGTAATGGTCGTGGCGTCCCAGCGCTTCACCGTGTCGGAGACCAGTTTGACGATCTCAGCGCCATATCGCGTCGCGATTCCAACCGCAGTGCGGCGCGCAAAACGGTTGATCTGAATTTGCAGGCGCTCGTCCTTTTGCAGCGCCGTGCCGAGGTCTGCCAGACCCTTGCGCATTTCGAGGCCAAGCCCGCTATCGGGTTCGCGCGCGCGGCGGATCAGCGAGCGGCGAATCCGCTCCCACACACCCATCCACCATTCGGCCACAGCCGGATTTTCGATCAATTCGCGCTTCATGTCCTCGACGCGTTCGCGCGTCTCGGGATCGTGTTGCAGATCATGGCTGAGCTTCTGAAGCCCTTCCTCAATCTTGTGGCGCAACGGATGATCGGGGTCGACCAACACTTCGGCGAGCAGTTTGTAGAGGCCGTCTAGGACACTGGCGGAGATGCGTTCGTCCAACCCGGTCCAGCGCAAAACCGAGTTGGCGCGCTGGTGAATAATCTCGCGGACTGTCTCTTCATTGTCCTCAAGCGTCAGACCCGCCCAGCGGATGAGACCGTTGATCAGCGGCAAATGGCGTTGATCGGTCATCGCGCTTTCGAGCATCCGGCCCGCCAGCGGGGAGACATCAATCTTATTAAATTGGGTCGCCAGCCCGGATCGCACCTGATTGCCCAACCGGTCAGGATCGAGCGATTCGAGCACTTCGGCGAGCAATTCGGCGGCCCCGCTGGTGATGCGCGAACGCGAGTCGTCCTCTCCCCTGACATTCGAAGTGTCCGCAAGGAACTGCCCTACGCCGCGCGCGACATTCATCCCCGACATCCGCCGCGCGACCACCGCCGGGATCAGGAAGTTGCTACGCAAAAACCCCGCCATCGTATCGGCGATGCGATCCTTGTTTTCAGGGATAATTGCGGTGTGGGGGATCGGAAGCCCAAGCGGATGGCGGAACAACGCCGTAACCGCGAACCAGTCGGCCAGCCCGCCTACCATTGCAGCCTCGGCGAAGGCGTTCACGTAACCCCAAGCAGGATGATCACCGACAAGGCCATGAGTGGTGAAGAACAGGACAGCCATGGCCGCCAACATGCCCGTCGCAGTCCAGCGCATGCGGCGCGCACGATCAGGGGTCAGCGGTTCTCCGCCGAAAGCAGGCATAGGAGTGCGGGCGGTGCTGGCCATACCGGGCTCAATAGCCTGAATTACCGTATCGCGTCATGCCCTTGCGGTTCATTCCGCAGGTTCTGCTCCGGGCGGCAACCGGGTAGCGGGGCTCGGCGATTGGCCGGGGAACGGGAGATCAGGCCGCACATCGTCGACCGCTGGACCAATCGGCCTAGTGTCGTCTCCGGGCTTGTATGTCAGCATCGTCTTACGCAGCCAAGGACCCACGCGACGCTCGAACCCGTCCGCCAAACTGAATCCAGCAGGCACAATTACGAGTGTCAGCAGAGTCGACAGGATGAGCCCACCGATAACCACAATGCCCATCGGCTGACGCCAAGCGCCGTCGCCTGTGAGCGATATTGCGGTCGGGATCATTCCGGCAGTCATCGCGACGGTTGTCATCACAATCGGCTGAGCGCGTTTTGCCCCAGCTTCCATAATGGCTTGAAGCTTGTCTGTGCCCCGATCCATCTCTTCGATGGCGAAATCTATAAGTAGGATCGAGTTCTTGGAGACGATGCCCAACAACAGAAGGATACCAATGTAAACGGGCATCGATTGCGGCATATCGACAAACCAGATCAGCAAAATGCCTCCCAATGGTGCGAGCGCCAGTGACGTCATGTTGACCAGAGGGCTCATCAAGCGCTTGTAGAGAAGCACCAGGCACGCAAACACCAAAAGCACACCAGCCGTAATCGCGACTTGAAGGTTCGCCATCATTTCGTTCTGGATCTCATCGTCTCCGACGGCATCCCGAATAACACCTGTCGGCAGATCCTTCAGAATCGGCAGCGCATCAATTTGCTCCTGCGCCACCCCTTTCAAGACCCCGCTCGCCAAATCTGCGCCAACCAGGACACGCCGGTTCAGGTTGTAACGCTGGATCGCTGTCGGACCCGCTCCGAACTCGATTTTTGCAACGCGGCTGAGGGGAACCACGCCGCCTTCGATTGTCTGGACAGGAAGGTTCTCGATTGTCGCCATGCGGCCGCGCGAATCTTCGCCAAGCTTCACGCGGATCGGAATCTGACGGTCGGAGAGCGAAAACTTCGCCGCGTTCTGGTCAATTTCACCCAACGTCGCGATACGGATCGCTTCGCTCAATGCTATCGTGGACACGCCAAGCTCGGCGGCAATGTCTTGATTGGGCGTGATGAGGATCTCGGGCCGAGACAGGTCGGCACCAATGCGCGGTGCCACGATCGTATCGAGGCCCTTCATCTGCTCAACCAGTGTCGTGGCAGTCTCATTCAGCAGGTCCGGATCGGAGCCGGCGAGCATAATTGTGAGGTCACGGCCGGAGCTGAAACCAATGGAATCGGCCACAAACCGAATTCTGGCATCAGGCACCTGATTTAGGACCGGGGTCATCTCGCGCTGGAACTCAATTGACGAGCGTTCCCGATCCTCTTTCAGGGTGACATAGATCGTCGCATCGCCGACGCGGATGCGTTCAAGCGCGGTTTCAACTTCCTGTTGATCATACAGAATGTCCGCGACCTGATCGACGACACGTTTTGTGCCTTCCAAGGTTGTACCGGGCACCATTTCGATTGCGATTTCACTGTTCGTATCATCAATGTCAGGCTGGAACTGTCCCGGCACCGTGGTGAACAGCACCATTGTAACGATAAACGACATCCAGCCCATGCCGAGCATCCAAATGCGATGATCATGAAACCGCGCTGTAAGGTAGCGAATGCTTTGAGCGATCCTGGAGCCGGTACCGCTGAACAACTCGAAAAACTTGAGGACGAGCCAGGTAGCCGCGAATGCCAGCAGCGAGACAGCAATGAGCAATGTCACTTCGAAGATTTTCGATATGACAGTGAATAGGCTGCTGAACTCATCGCCCGACACTGCCATTGCGACCGCTTTGGGGATTTCAAGCTCTCCAAGTGGGCCCCAAACAGAGTAGAAAACCAAAGCTGGCACAGCCAGAAGCGTCAAAGTGGCCAGCAAAAGAGACAACACGTAGAGCCAACGCATGCGCGGCGGCTCAACCGCCTCGCGCAGTTTTTCCATTTTGCTGGTGTCCAAGGTCCAAGCCAGCACCCTGAGATAGCGATCCATCATCGGGCCCTTGCCGTGTTCGGCATGGCCATGTGCGTTGAGGAAATAGGCCGCCATAAGCGGCGTTATCATTCGCGCAACAGCCAGCGACATCAGCACTGCCACCACCACGGTCAGCCCGAAATTCTGGAAGAATTGACCCGATACGCCCGGCATCAACCCAACCGGCAGGAATACTGCAACGATACAGAAACTCGTTGCGACGACCGGCAGGCCAATTTCATCGGCGGCATCAATGCTGGCCTGATAGGCAGTCTTACCCATTCGCATATGCCTGACAATATTCTCGATCTCCACGATCGCATCATCGACCAGCACACCCGCAACAAGACCCAATGCCAGCAAGGACAAGAAGTTGAGGTTGAACCCCAGCAATTCCATGAAGAAGAATGTCGGGATCGCGGACAGGGGGATTGCCACAGCGCTGATAAAGGTGGCGCGCCAGTCGCGCAGAAACAGGAAAACCACCACAACTGCCAGCAGCGCGCCTTCAACAAGGGCGTCCATCGAGCTTTTGTACTGGCTCTCCGTGTACTTCACTGTGTTAAACAGCGGAATGAACTTCAGATCGGGATTTTCTGCCTGAATTTCGGCGATCTTTTCCTGCGCTGCGGCAAAGACCGTCACGTCGGACGCGCCTTTGGCCCGGCTCATAAAGAAATTGATCACTTCTTTGTCGCGCACTTCGCTGATCGAAGTGCGCTCGGAGAAACCGTCACGAACCGTCGCCACATCAGCCAGACGCACTGTCCGGCCATTTCCGGGGTTGCCGTATTGTATCGACCGTTGTGACAGCTCGTAGGCTGACTCGTTATTGCCCAGAACCCGCAGCGATTGACGTGTCCCACCGACCTCGGCCAGCCCGCCGGCAGCATCGATATTGGTCTGCCGCAGCACGTTGTTCACATCAGAAGCAGTGATGCCAAGCGCCTGCATTTTGGCCGGATCGAGAATAACCTCGATCTCGCGATCAACGCCGCCAAAGCGCCCGACATCCGCCATGCCGTCAATATCGAGCAGTCGCTTTGAAACTGTGTCATCGATGAACCAGCTGAGCTGTTCGATTGTCATGTCGCTGGCTTCGATGGCGTAAATTCCAAGGAAGCCACCCGCGACTTCCTGTTTGGTAATTCGTGGCTCTTGGATGCCGTTGGGCAGACTCCCTCTCACGCGATCGATTGCGTTCTTGACCTCGGTAACAGCTGTGTCGGGGTCGATCCCGATTTCGAATTCCACGAATGTGTCGGACCCGCCTTCGCGTGCAGCTGATGAAATCTGCTTCACGCCATTGATCGAGCGAACTGCGCTTTCGACTTGCTGCGTAATCTGGTTTTCGATTTCCGTCGGAGCAGCGCCAGGCTGAGAGATCACGACGTTTACGCCGGGAAACTCTACCTCTGGATTGTTGACCACGTCCATCCGCGCGAAACTGACAAGGCCGGCAAACAACAATGCTGTAAACAGCACGAGCGGTATAACCGGGTTGCGTATCGACCACGCTGATAAGTTTCGAAAGTTCATATTGCGTCTGCCTGGTCTTCGATCGTGGCGATTAGCGTTGCTTGGTAGCTACGGATTTCTCGGGCTATTGGACGAGAGTTACTCTGGTGCTTGTTTGCGTGGATTCACCGTCTCGCCCGGATTGAGGAATCCGCCCGACCTTAGGACTACGCGCTCGGTCCCTCCGAGGCCTTCGAGGATCGTGATGCCGTCTTTGGTGACCATTCCGGTTTTTACCGCAGTGCGGATGGCTTTGTTTTCTTTGTTGATGACGTAGACATAGGAGCCCTCTGCGTCTGACAGAACCGCACTTTCCGGAAGTACGGTGGCCGTAATAGTACCGCTGTTGATACGCGCTGTTGCAAACCCGCCGGGCCGCAATTCGGGCGCGTAAGACAATGCAATACGCGCGGTTCCCTGACGTGTGCGCTGATCAATCAACGGCGACAACTGCCAAACCTGACCGGTAAACTCTTTGTCCATGCCCGTTGGCACGACCGAAGCCGTCACACCCTTTGCGAGAGTCGCCAGCTGATTTTCACTCAGCGAAGCCAGCAATTCCATTTCACCGCCGCGCGCGATACGAAACAGCGCCGCACTGCCCGCATTGACAGTCTGCCCAGGCTCGACACTCCGCTCTAGGACATATCCCGAAGCTGGCGCCAGGACATTGAGCTGTCGGTTGCGTGCACGCCGCTCGCTCAATTGCGCCTGGGCCACGCGAACCTGAGCGTTAGCCTGATCCCGCGTGGCAGTGAGCCGATCAACATCGGCCTTGGAAATGAAACCCCGCTCGACAAGTTGCAACGCACGATCAAGGTTCGCCTGCGCCAATTTGGCTTCCGACCTGCGCACCTCAATCTGTGCGGCCAATGCGCCGGTCTGTTGCACTTGGACAGAACGATCGACCACGGCGAGCACTTGACCTGCATTGACCCAGTCGCCCGCATCCGCGAGCACCCGCAACACCTGGCCGCCTTCACCAGCGACGCCAACCGGCATTTCGCGGCGCGCAGCAAGCGTGCCTGGCGCCTCGATAACACTTTCGACTGTGGTTTTTCCCGGGGCGATGACAGTGACAACTGGCGCTTGCGAGCTGTCGTCAGCAACTGGTGCGGGAGCCGGTGCAAAAAGCACAAA
Organism: Pseudomonadota bacterium; assembly: GCA_039025455.1. GTDB lineage: Bacteria > Pseudomonadota > Alphaproteobacteria > Sphingomonadales > Sphingomonadaceae > Erythrobacter. The sequence continues at coordinate 11,063 of JBCCOF010000096.1, forward strand.
ATAAGCCGCAATCGCGAGCAACAGACCGA
>JBCCOF010000097.1:0-10488 GCA_039025455.1 Pseudomonadota bacterium
CACATCCGGCTCAAGCCCTGCATCCGGTTTCTCGCCCTCGGGAAAGTATCCGATCAGCGGGATGTCGAATTCCAGCTGGCTTTCGGGCAGGCGCGTGAAAAAATAGGCACCGCCATTGATGCCGCGCTGATTGCCGCCGGTAGGCTCTCCGATCAGCGTCGCGACGCCCGAAGCGCGTAATTGCTGGGCGAAAGTGAAGGTGGCGGATGAATTGTCGGCGTTGATCAGCACCGCGACCTTGCCTTGGAACGTCTGTTCCATCGGTTTCAATATCTGGTCACGCGCGGGCTTCAGTTCGAAGAAGCCGCTCTCCACCTGCTTTGCTTCTTTGCCCATCGAATAGAAGCTGTTGTCCCAGGTGTTGAAGATCGAGCGCAGCTCTGAGGGGGCCTCGCGAAAACGCACAAGCTCTTGTGGGCGCGGGAAGCTGATTTCCTCGTTGATGAAATAGGGCAGCATGCCTTCGCCGATGCTTTGTCCGCCTTCATTCCCGCGCAGGTCAAACACCAGCCCGGTGGTGCCATCGCTCAGCATTTCGGAAAGCTGACCCTGCAACCATCCGAACCAGTTCCATTGGGTCTTGTAGATCGCCCAGGTCGGCATGGTGATGATCTTGGTCTTGTCCGCATTTCCGCGCGACGAAAACCAGATCGGCGCGGTCGGATCGGCCTTCACGGCGGTGTCTGCAGCGGCAATGCGTTGCTCGTAACTGATCGTGTTGAACAGCCCGATGCGCATTTCGTTGCCCGGCGCGATGGCTTCAACGGCCACTCGCGGACCGGGGTTAAACACCAGATCGTAATAGAGATCGAATGTCCCGAAGCGCTCATCGCCGGTTACGCTCATCAGCGCGAGCCGCTTGGGCAGATTGCTACCGTCAGCGCGCGCGAGGGGGAGCAATCGTTTGAGGATATCGGCCGAGCCGATACCGTTGATTTTCATGATCCGGGTGCCAGCGGGAAGTCCCGTCCCGTGAGGATCCGAAACCACGATCATCTGGCCATTGACCCAGCGGAAATTGAACGGGAGCAGGCGGCGCTCGTCATAGAGCTTGGCTCTGACCTCTTTGGTCTGGTTGGCCGGATTGATGAAGGTGTGCCCGCATTTGACCGCGCACAGCAGCTCTTGCAGCGCCAGCACCTTCGCGTCGAAATCGCCCGCATTGTAAGCTTTCGCAAAGGCGGCATGGCGCGCGGCAAATTGGCTTGGAGATTGATAGCGATAGAGGCCGGGATGGATCGCTTCGAGCGCCGCGCGCACATAGTCGGCGTCGCTCATCGAAGCGCCAGTGTCGGCGGCAAACAGGCGGGGGGTCGTAACCAGCCCACTAGCGAGCAGCGCTGAGCCAGCAGCGGCGAAATGACGTCGGGATAGGTTCGGCATTACAGGGTCATCCTCTTCCAACTCCCGCACAAGCTACTCGGCCATGCGGGCGTAAGATGCGTTCTGATCCCTGTGCGGTCACCGATAGCCCTATTGCCAGGGGATGCAAGCGCGGGGGCACGCTTGGGGGTTGAGCCGAGGCGGCTGGCGGCTAAGACGCTTGCCATGCAACACGAACACATCGCTGCGATGCTGGCACAGCCCTTCGGCTCCTTTCCCGAGATATTGGCCGAATGGTCGCGTACCCAGCCCGATGCCATCGCCCTGATGGACGAGGAGCGCGATGTCGCCTGGGCCGAGTTGATCGGCGAGGTCGAGCGGCTGGCGGCGAGGATGGTCGAAACAGGGCTTGAGCGCGGGCAATCGGTCGCGATCCTCGGCGCGTCGAGCGTCAATTATGCGCTGGTCTTCCTCGCGGCGGTGCGCGCGGGCGGAGTGGCCGCGCCGCTGACCACAAGCGCCAGCCCCGAGCAGCTTAAGGGAATGGCGCGCGATTCCGGCGCAAGGCATCTGTTCATCGACGCGCGCAAAGCGGAAGAACTGGGGCCGGATTTCATGGCTGATATGATCCGGGTGCCTCTGGAGGAAATCGACCAGTGGATGGCCGCGCCCGGATCGCGCGCGCCTGCATTCACGCCCGAGCCAAGCGAACCGTTCAACATCATTTATTCAAGCGGCACGACCGGCGTGCCCAAGGGTATCGTCCATTCGCACTCGATGCGCTGGACGCAATTTGGCGCGACCGCGCTAAGCTATCTTGGCGCGGGCCTGCCGGTGCGCTCGCTCGCCTCCACGCCGCTTTATTCCAACACCACCATGGTCGCCTTTCTCGCGCCGCTTTTTGCGGGCGGCACGGTGCGCATAATGGGTAAGTTCGATTGCGCACGCTGGCTCGAACACGCAGCAGCGGACAAGACGACGATCACGATGCTGGTGCCGGTGCAATATCAGCGGCTGATGGACTTTGACGGATTTGACAGCTTCGATCTGTCGAGCCTTGCGATGAAATACTGCACCTCCGCGCCGTTCTCCGCCGAATTGAAGCGGCAAGTGGTTGAGCGGATGCCCGGCGGGCTGATCGAGATCTATTCGATGACCGAAGGCGGTGTGGTCTGCCTGCTGCCGTGTCACGAATTTCCAGACAAGCTCCACACGGTCGGTCGCCCCGCTCCGGGAAGCGAGTTGAAAGTGCTCGATGATAACGATCAAGAGGTTGCGCCGGGCACGCCGGGCAATCTGGTGGGGCGCTCGCACACTATGATGAGCGGTTACAAGAACCGCCCTGACAAGACCGCCGAAGCGCAATGGACCGACCCCGAAACGGGCGAGGTCTGGATGCGGATGGGCGATATCGGCGGGGTTGATCAGCAAGGCTTTGTCGAGCTGGTCGGCCGCGCCAAGGACATGATCATATCAGGCGGGTTCAACATCTATCCCAGCGATCTCGAAACCGAGCTCGAGCGCGAGGAGGATGTGGTCGAGGCCGCTGTGGTCGGCATCGCCTCAAAGCAATGGGGTGAGACGCCTGTCGGCTTTGTGGTGCTGCGGGTCGGCGCGCGTGGTCCGGCGGATGTCATGGGGGCAGTGAACGCGCGTCTGGGCAAGACCCAGCGGCTGTCCGCGCTCCATGCCATTGAGGAAATGCCGCGCAGCCATATCGGCAAATTGCTCAAAACCGAATTGCGGGATGAAGCAGAACGGCGTGCCAATTAGGTAAGCGGCCCAGCCAAATGGCCGCGCCGCTTCACCCCATCCGGATTAAAAAATGAGCGCCTCGAACGACACTGCGCTGATGGTCAGCGCGGCGACGAGGGCGAGGGCTTTTTGTGCAAGAATGTTCATTGTGAGTGCTCCTGATATCGTGCCGACACCTTCGGGTGCTGCCGGCTTCCTGATCTAAATAGGAAGCAGAGAGTAATAATATTACTATGCTAACAAATATTATTTTAAATCGCAATGATCGGAGTTTTCGATCTATCTGTCGGGATCATCCGCCGCCGGTGGGCTGTGGGAGACGCGGCTGCCATTCGGGGGAGGGGGAGGTGATGGGCAGCCGCGTCTCGCGCGTTGCTCGCCGAACCGGTCAGCCGCAGCATAGGGGAGTGCTGCATGATCAGAGCTGCGCGAGAGGACTGGCATTCATCGCCATGTCGCGACTTGCGCTCTGATGTGGCTGCCCGCCTTTCGACAAGCAGAACGATACGGTCCAAATCGAAAGTGACTGAACGGTACCTACCGGTGGCCAAGGGTCGGAGAGAGGTGACGCGATGGCTTCCGATGGCACAGAGGTGGTGTTCGATTGCGTCGAAGACAAATGCGAACACAGGCAGATATTTTGCATTTTCTGCAACAAAGGGTCGAAGTAATTCGGGTGCGATCAAAGTGGCTCAAAACCACCCTAGCCTCGCTGGACAGCGCCGCGTGCGCTCCTTAATTCGCAGTCATGGATGACAACCAATTATCAGGCTCGAATTTGGCCGACTCAATCCTGATCGTCGATTTCGGCAGTCAGGTTACCCAGCTCATCGCGCGCCGCGTGCGCGAAGCGGGGGTCTATTCCGAGATCGCGCCGTTCAGCATGGCCGAAGAGGCGTTCCGCCGGATGAACCCCAAGGGCATCATCCTCTCGGGCTCTCCCGCCGGGGTCCCCGATGAAGGCTCCCCGCGCTGCCCGCAGAGCTTCTTCGAAGCGGGCGTGCCGATCCTCGGTATCTGCTACGGCCAACAGGTGATGACACACCAGCTGGGCGGCGAAGTGCGCCCCGGCCACGAAACCGGAGAAGGCGGCGAGTTCGGCCGCGCCTATCTCACGGTGACGAAGCCTTGCGCCTTGTTTGACGGAATGTGGGCCGAGGGCGAGCGGCACCAGGTCTGGATGAGCCACGGCGACAAGGTCACCGAATTCGCGCCCGGATTTGAGATCGTCGCGACCAGCGATGGCGCTCCGTTTGCCGTGATCGCCGATGAAAGCCGCAAGTTTTACGGCACCCAATTCCACCCCGAAGTCGTCCACACGCCCGATGGCGGCAAGCTACTCGCCAATTTTGTGCGCCATGTTTGCGGTCTTGCGGGCGATTGGACAATGGCCGAGTTCCGCAAGACCAAGATCGAGGAAATCCGCGCTCAGGTCGGCTCGGGACGGGTTATTTGCGGATTGTCCGGCGGGGTGGATTCCGCGGTTGCCGCGGTGCTTATCCACGAAGCCATCGGCGACCAGCTCACCTGCGTCTTTGTCGATCACGGATTGATGCGCATGAGCGAGGCCGAGCAGGTCGTCGCCTTGTTCCGCGACAGCTACAACATCCCGCTCGTCGCGGTTGATGCGGAAGAGCAATTTCTCGGCGGCTTGGCGGGCGTCACTGACCCCGAAAAAAAGCGCAAATTCATCGGCGGGGCGTTCATCGACCTGTTCGAAGCCGAAGCGAAGAAAGTCGGCGGCGCGGATTTTCTTGCCCAAGGCACGCTCTATCCCGACGTGATCGAAAGCGTCTCTTTCACCGGCGGACCCTCCGTGACGATCAAGAGCCACCACAATGTCGGCGGCCTGCCCGAGCGGATGAACATGCAACTGGTCGAGCCTTTGCGTGAATTGTTCAAGGACGAGGTGCGCGAGCTTGGGCGCGAGCTTGGCCTGCCCGAGGCATTTGTTGGCCGCCACCCCTTCCCCGGCCCCGGCCTTGCGATCCGCATCCCCGGCGAAGTGACCAAAGAGCGCTGCGACATCCTGCGCAAGGCCGATGCGATCTACCTCGAAGAAATCCGCAACGCTGGATTGTACGACGCGATCTGGCAGGCCTTTGCCGTGCTGCTGCCGGTCAAAACGGTTGGCGTGATGGGCGACAGCCGCACTTATGACAGTGTGTGCGGGCTGCGCGCGGTGACCTCAACCGACGGCATGACCGCCGATGTCTACCCCTTCGACGCCTCGTTCCTGACCCAAGTTGCAACGCGCATCGTCAACGAAGTGCAGGGGATCAACCGCGTGGTTTATGACTATACGTCGAAGCCGCCGGGCACGATTGAGTGGGAATAGATCGCTGTAGGGCTTCCGGCCTGTCCGCCTAAAGCGATAAATCTCCCAACAGACATAACAGTGCCATAATCGCATATCACTTTGCTTTGACTGGATCAGTTCGAAGTGGGGGAGCTAATATGCGTATCTGTACTTGGAATCTCGAGTGGTTTGACGATCACTTCGAGAATGACAACACCTTCAAAAACGGCGCGCGCGGCGGAACCACGCTTGCGGACATCCGCGAATCCATCGCGGCGGTCATCCGCGTGATTGACCCCGACGCCATCATGCTGATCGAAGCGCCCGGAACCACCGCATCGACTGGTAAATCGACGGTTCAATGCCTCGAACACTTTGCTCAAGAATTCAACTTGCGGCTTGGCTCGGCGATCATTGGTTTTCCCTCAAACGGCAGACAGGAAATCGCGCTCTGGTTTGATCCGAACGTGTGCGCCGCCGAGCACGACCCGACGGGCGAGGATGGTGACAGGATGGACGGACCGTTTGATCAGGAGTTTGTGATCGATTCCGACCTCGACGGGATCAAAGAAATTTACTCGCACTATCGCCCTCCATTCGAAGCGAAGATCACCCCTGCGGATGGCAGCGATCCGTTCTGGATGGTTGGCGTGCACGCCAAGTCGAAGGGCATTTTCTCCAAGAACGACCTGCTGCACTACAAACGCGAAGTGGAGAAGAACCGCCGGCGCCTGTTCGCAGAGTGCTCGCATATCCGCCGACGGGTCGAGAATATGCTCGCGGATGAGAAGCCGGTCGTCGTGCTGGGCGATATCAATGACGGCCCCGGCATGGATTACGCAGAAATGCGCTTTGGTCGAAGCGCGGTTGAATTGGTTATGGGCACGGTTTTTGAGCCGCGCAAAATCCTGACGAGCCATCTGGGTGAGCCGAAATGGGGTGCATTCGGGTTCGAGCCGTCATCCGCGCGGTTTCAGGACCGCTTTACCGAGGACTATGTTAATGTGCTGATCGACCATATCCTCGCATCCGAGGGCATTGCGGTGGCCGATACCGATCCGCATCTGGTCTGGAACCCGTTCCAGCTTGAAGCGGCCAAACCCCACAAGACCGACTTGCTTCGGGCCTCGGACCATTTCCCCGTGACCTTGGACCTTGCTTGACGTCTGGTGCGTGATCTTCGCCCCGTGATCTTTGCCACCTGATCTTTGGTTGCAACTTTTGAAGTTTCCGGGCGTATAGAAGGGAGACAAAGCCAAACACGCATGGGGCCTTCCAGTGAACCGACTTTTTGCAGCAATTACGATCGCAACCACTTCGCTGACCCTCGCAGCTTGTGGACCTGCTGATCCGCCCAAGGTCACCGAAGGCGCGTGGACCATCGACAGCGACGCCTCGCGGGTTGACTATGTTAGCGTGAAATCGGGCGAAATCGCCGAGACCAACGAATTCAGCCTCGTCACCGGCAGCCTGAGCGAAGAGGGCAAGGCGACGGTCGAAATCGACCTCGCCTCGCTCGAAACCGGGGTCGATATTCGTAACGAGCGGATGCGGGACATCTTCTTTGAAATCGCCGACCATCCCAAAGCGATTGTCACCGCCGATATCGATCCGCGCGCTTACGAATTCCTCGAAGTTGGCAATAACACTATTGAAACGGTCAAAGGCACGCTTTCGGTGAAAGGCGTCGAGACCAATATCGAAGCCGACGTGAATGTGACCCGCACCGGCCCTGACCGTGTGACCGTGGTGACCAACAAGCCGGTGATCGTGATGGCCGATGCGTTAGAGCTGACCGGGGGTCTTGCGCAATTGCAGGAAATCGCCGGTTTGCCCTCGATCACACCAGCAGTGCCAGTGACCTTCTCGCTCGCATTCAAGCGCTGATTGCCTCGCGCTTTGGGCGTGTTCCGGGCCTAATACGGGCCCAATGCAGGTGATGTAGCATCCCACCATCCACAGAATTGCGCTCGGGTGAAAATGCCAAGCGCCGCGCGCTGCGTTAACGCGTAGCCTCATGCGGTTTCTCGCGGTTGAAAGGGTGTGGCTTTGCTCCGATTGTTGTTCCTCAAATTCAAGCAGTTGCTGGGCTTCGAATACGAGACCTATCGCGGGTTAAGACTGCCGGTGCGCCGCTCCAATCAGGGGATGAGCAACAACGCGACCTATCTTGAGGAAACCGCGGCGCAGGTCGGGGCCTTTCTGGGAAAAGGCGATGACAGTATCCGGCTGCTCGATTTCGGCAGCGGGCAGGGGCGCTTGCTCAATGGCTTGATGGGCGGCGGAATCCAGTTCGCCGAATATGTCGGGGTGGATGTGGATGCCAAATCGCTTGGTTGGTGCATTCGCAATCTCACCTATGACCGCAACATCGCCTTCGTCTGGTACAATCAATCCAATGCGCGGTATAACAGCGCTGGCGAAAGCTATGACGGACTGCCGGTGAAAGACGGCTATTTCAGTCATGTCTTTTCAAACTCTGTCTTCTCGCATCTCGATGAAGGCGATGTGATCAAATATGCCGGATTGCTGCGCGGGGCCGTGCCGGAGGGCGGTAGGCTCTATCTGACCGCTTTTACCGAGGAAGGCGTCGAGAATTTCGCCGAAAACCCGGACGGTTATATGGGCGCAACCGGCGATACGAGCCCGCTCCACCGCGTGCGCTTCAACAAGGAATATTTCATCAGCATCTTTGAAGAGCGCGGCTGGGCGCTTGATGAGTATCGCCAGAACGGCATCGCGCGCACCGGCCAATCCGAACTGGTTTTCCGCGCGGTCTGAGCGGACGATTGTCCATGCTGCATTCCGGTATAGCGCGCTCCCATGCAGCTTGACCTTGGTTCCGATCCACGCACCGACACCCTTCGCGCGATGCAGTGCGCGCTGATCGGGCGCTTTGGCCGGATCGTGCGGCCACCCGAGAAACGCCGCGCGCCGGTCTGGGTGCTGGTCCACGGCGTTATCGGTGCACAGACCAAAACGGCGGCCTCGAATGCGTCGAGCGATGCTTTGCTGGCGGAATTTGGATCGTGGGAGGCGGTCGCGGCGGCGCCGGTTGGCGACTTGGAAGCGCGGTTGCAGAGGCAGACCTTTCCCTCGGTCGCGGCGCAGCGGCTCAAGGCCTGCCTCAATGCGATTATCGACGAGCGCGGAAGCGTGGATTTGCGCCACCTTTCCAATCTGGAGACAGCCGACGCGATGGCGTGGCTCGAAACTCTGCCCGGGGTCGCGCGCAAAAACTCCGCCGGAGTGATGAATGCCAGCACATTCAAGCGACGCGCGATGGTAATTGACGGTCACCACCGGCGGATCATGCAGCGCGCTGGTATTGTTCCTGCCAAGGCGGACACTGCCCGCACCTATGATGCGCTGATGCCGATTGTGCCCGGGGAATGGTCCGCCGCCGATATGGACGAGCATCACCTGCTGCTCAAAAAGCTCGGCCAGACCCACTGCCGCCCGCGCAAGGCCGACTGTAACCTGTGCCCCGTTCGTGCGAATTGCCAAACGGGCAAGCATGCAGGGCGGTGAAATTGGCAGCAGATAGGCAAAGCGGTGCATTGACGATCCTGCTCCTCGCCGCTTTGGCGATTTCGGCTTTTGCGGGCAATTCGCTGCTCGCGCGTGCGGCTCTGGCAGATGGAACGATCGAAGCCGGCGCGTTTTCCGCGATCCGGCTGGCGGCGGGTGCGCTGGTTCTGCTGCCAGTACTCGGCGCGCGGCCTTCCAAGAGTGACCTGCCGGGCGCTTTGGCGCTGGCTGTCTACGTCGCGGGGTTTTCGCTCGCCTATCTCAGCCTCGAGGCGGGCATGGGTGCGGTGATCCTGTTTGGATTTGTCCAGGCGACGATCCTTGGCGTCGGCGTGATGCGCGGCGATGTTTTGGGCGTGCGAGCATGGATTGGCGTTGCACTGGCGCTGGCGGGAATGGTCTGGCTGTTCGCCCCGTGGGACAGCGCGGGTAACTTTGCAGACATTGCCTTGCCCGGCGCTTTGATGGCGGCGGCGGGGATCGCTTGGGGAGCCTACACGCTGATCGGGCGCGGATCGGCGGAGAGGCCGGGCGGCGCGGCGGGCAGCACGGCGCGCTCGTTCCTGATCGCCAGCTTGCTGGTCGCGCCGATGCTGGCGCTAGACAGCGGCTGGCCGAGCACGCGCGGTGTCATCCTCGCAGTGGTTTCGGGGGCGGTGACCTCGGGGCTCGGCTATGTCGTGTGGTACAAGGTCGCGCCCAGGCTCGGCCTTGCGACCGTCGCCAGCGTCCAACTCGCCACACCGGTTGCCGCCGCTCTGGGCGGAGCGCTGTTCCTTGCCGAACCGATCACTTTGCGGCTCGCGATTGGCGGGGTGATGATCCTTGGAGGGATCGCGCTGACGGTGATCAAGCCGCCCGAAAAAAGCGCCGCTTAGCGCCCCGCCATTGCCTTGGCGCTGAGGATTTCGATCCAATAGCCATCGGGGTCTTTGATAAAGGCGATATGGCGCATCATCCCGTCCTCGGGGCGCTTTTGATATTCGACACCGTGCGCGTCAAAATGGGCGACCGCTTCGTCGAGATCCGGCACGTCGAGCGCAATATGGCCAAATCCCTGCGGCGCGGCGTTACCGTCGTGATAGACAGGGCCTTCTTCTTCCTCGGTCCCCCAATTGTGCGTCAGTTCGAGCACGCCGGGGCGCGAGAAGACATATTCGGTGGCCTCGGCAGGATCGCTCGGCACTTCGTCTTCGCTATCGGTAAAGCCGAGGAAATAGAGCGAGAATTCGGCCGGTTCGATATCGGCTTTGCGCAGCAGGGTCATCCCAAGCACGCCGCAATAGAACTCGAGGCTTTTCTCCGGGTCCTTCACCCGCAGCATCGTATGGTTGAGCGTGAAGCCGTGGGGGTTGGCAGCCATGGTCTGTGATCCTTTGTGATGTCCTTGGTGCAACCTCTAGCAAGCACGCGCGTTCCAGTCTCCATATGCTGAACACCTGTGAAATCGAGACCGTGTACGGGCGTCTGTCGAAGGCGATGCCGGGCCGCACGCGCGACGCGAAGGGGCCAAAGGGGCAACCCGATGCCTTCCGGTCCTGCATCTCCTGCATGCTCTCCGCCCAATCGCTCGATCGCAA
>JBCCOF010000098.1:0-10127 GCA_039025455.1 Pseudomonadota bacterium
AAGTCGGCGCAAGCGGTTCTAAGTGCCCACTGGCCAAGCTGGTCAATCAGTCCCGCATCTTCGGCAATCGGAATGAACTTGGCCGGAGAAATCCAGCCGCGCTTGGGGTGCTTCCAGCGCATGAGCGCTTCAAATCCGACGATCTTCTCGGTCGCTGCGTACACGACCGGCTGATAATACAGCACCATGTCGCCGCGCCCGATAGCTTCGCGCAGGTCTTGCTCCAATTCCGCGCGCTCTTCTGCGGCAGAGTGAAGGTCTTCGGCATAGAAGCGATGCGTTCCACGCCCGGCATCCTTGGCTGCATAAAGCGCGAGGTCGACATTGCGGATCAACGCCTCGCTGGAGCGCCCGTCGACTGGAGCGATCGCTACGCCGACCGAGGCGCCGATAACAACGCTCTGCCCCTCGATTGTGTAGGGTTGCGACAAAGAAGCGATAATCTCTTTGGCGAGCACGCCAAGCCCTTCGCGCGAAACCTCACCGGGCACCAGAACCTTGAACTCGTCGCCGCCAAGTCGCCCGCAGCGCCCCGTACCATTCACTGTTCGCTCAAGCCGCTGTGCCACCTGTTTGAGCAACGCATCACCCGCCGGGTGACCTAGCGTATCGTTGACCTGCTTGAACCGGTCGAGGTCCAGCATCAGCACGCCGCAGGCACGATCCGGATCACGCGGAGCTGCAAGAATCTGCTCAAGCGCCTGACTCATCTGAACACGGTTGGCGAGCCCCGTGAGCGAATCGTAGTGTGCCAATCGCGAGACTTGCTGTTCGCTTCGACGCTTTTCGGTCAGGTCGGTGCCGTGTCCGCGAAAGCCGCAGAAGTTCTTGAACGAATCATAGACCGGGCGACCGGTGAGAGCCCACCAGCGCTCTTCCTCGGTGCCCGCTGCGAGTAGCTCGATGTCCTTGAATGCCGACCGGGCCGACAGGTGAAAGGCGAGCGTGCGTTCGGCGTCAGCGCCGCTCGATTGGGCTTCGACCAGTGCGGTAAGCGGCTGGCCCAGCAATGACTCAACCGATTTGCCGATCACTTCGGCAACAGACGGAGAAATATAACTGATCTGGCCGCGACGATCGGTTTCCCAGAACCAGCCCTGTCCGGTTTCCTCAAAGCTGCGAAGAATGTCCTCCGAGCGAGCGGCAACCCGGTCACGCGCTTCATTCTTCAAACGCTTCTTCTCGTCGGCTTTCCACTGGATGCGAGCGATCAGCAGCAGTGCAACCGCCGCGCCGACGACTGCGGAAATGGTCAGAGGGCTAGGCTGCATTAGAGCGAAACCCGCCCAGATGGTAATCTTGGCGGTAAACAGCGAGAGTATCCGCCTTCCGAAAAGGGCGGCTGATGCAGCGTTGATGCAGACCAGCGTCGCCACAGCCCACTGCCAGGCAAGCCCGACCTCGACCCAACTGGCAAGCACATAGCCTGCGCCGGCCATGGGGGCCGCGATCCCGACAAGAAGCAGCATAAGGCGCACAATTGTTGGCAGCCCCGCGCGGCGCTCCAAGGCTGCAAACACAGAGCCAATCACAAAGGCCAAGATGGAAACAACCGCCACGATCAAAGGCAGCATCGGCGGAATTGCGCGCGAAACGCCTCCGGCAACGATGAACGCCAAGAGCAGTAAGACCCCCATGGCGCGCGGTTCTTTGACCAGGAAGAACTGGTGTTCAGCGCGCATACCGCCATCGGTTGGCGGATTTGGCGGAACCGGCGATACCTTCAGACGGCTGGCGTCGCGGCGTTCCGAATTGCCCCGTTTTGATCCGAAATTGGGATCGCGCTTGGGCTTGTCATAGGCCAGCTTGGCAGGACTGTTGTCTGGCACGGCCGAAGCCGTGTCCGAATTGGTCTTGGCCATTTTTCTGATCGCGCGCCCGGTCATGTAAAGGGGATGCCCCAAGTCCCCCTGCAAAACGGTTAACCTCAAGCAGAAATCATGCAGAATTCTTGGACCGATTTGCAAAGCTTGAAAATCGGCAGGCCGCGCTCCACAAGGAACCGATAACGCCAAGAGTGCTTGACACTGTGAAAGCACAAGCAGGCCTAGGGGATAAAATGGCAGATCAAACCGTAAAGCTCGAGAACGAAGCAGCACAATCAACCAACGCACTTGGCCCTCTGATCGGGGTTGCGCGCGAGGACTTTGTGAGCGCCGTCGCATTGCTTTTGCGTGAAAGCGCGAGCGACCCGAACCGGGTGGCCCGTCACGCCAAGACTTTTACCGACGACATGGTCAAAATCATGACCGGCAAAAGCGACCTTGCGCCCCACCCCAAAGACAAGCGTTTCATGGACCCGGCGTGGCAATACAACCCGTTCTTCCGGGCTGGCGCGCAATATTACCTCGCCGTGCAAAAGGGCATGCACAATTGGCTCGAGGAGCTCGAGCTGGACGAGCTGGAGCGCAACCGCGCCAATTTCATTTCGAACATCATCCTCGACGGAATCGCACCGACCAACACGCTGGCTGGCAACCCGAGCGCGCAAAAGCAGATCATCAATTCCGGCGGCCTGTCGCTGATCAAGGGTCTGCAGAACGCCTACAACGACATCGTCCATAACAAGGGCATGGTCAGCCAAGTCGACAAGCGTCCCTTCAAGCTGGGCGAGAATGTCGCGATTTCCAAAGGCTCTGTCGTGCTGCGGACCGAGATGATGGAGCTTATCCAATACGCGCCGACCACCGATGAAGTGCACGAGATCCCGCAGCTGACCATCCCGCCGCAGATCAACAAGATGTACATCAACGATCTCAGTCCGGAAAAGTCAGTGATCAAGTGGCAGCTTGATAACGGCCTGCAAACATTCGTGATTTCTTGGCGCAACCCGACCAAAGAGCAAGGCAAATGGGGCATGGCCGATTACATCGCGGCCTGCGAAGAAGCGCTTGCTGCGGTGTCCGAAATCACAGGATCGAAGAAGGTCAATGTGTCGGCCGGGTGCTCCGGAGGCCAGACCGCCGCGATCCTCGCATCGAAGCTGGCTGCGACCAACAACCCGATCCTGGGCGCGCTCACACTGATGGTGTGCGTGCTGCACCCCAAGAACACCGATATCGAAGCCGGCTCGCTGGTCAGCGAGAACGGCATGGCGATTGCGCGGCAACGCGCGACAAAGGCCGGGGTGATCAAGGCGGACGATCTGGCGCGCGGCTTTGCGTGGCTGCGCCCCAATGACCTGATCTGGAACTACGTCATCAACAATTATCTGCTTGGTCAGGACCCGCCGGCTTTCGACGTGCTGTTCTGGAATTCCGATGCAACCAACCTTTCGGCCAGCCTGATGGGTGATTTTCTGACGCTTTACGAAACCCTTGCCTTCACAAAGCAGGGCGAAGTGGAGATGGCGGATCACATGGTCGACCTGAGCAAAGTGACCGCCGATCTGTTCGTGCTCGGCGGTGTTACCGACCACATCACGCCTTGGAAGGCGACCTATCGTTCGACCAATCTGTTCGGTTCGAAAGACGTCACCTATGTGCTGAGCCAGTCGGGCCACATGCAGGCGATCCTCAACCCGCCGACCAATCCGAAGGCGAAGTATTTCGTCCAGAAGAAGAAGGGCAAGCTGCCCGAGACCGCTGACGAATGGCTGCAAGGCACAGAAGAAGTCAAAGGCAGCTGGTGGCCGCTTTGGGCCGAATGGGTGCAAAAGCGCGCCGGCGCGAAAAAGGCCGCTCCCAAGGAACTTGGCAACAAGAGCTTTACCCCGCTTGATCCAGCTCCCGGACTCTACGTCATTGAAGAAGTCTGATAGAGGCCAAGCCGGATCAACGGTTTAACAGCTTATGGGGGGCACTCTCGTGCGGGATCAACGAGGGCGCTCCCCAACCCGCAAAACCCCTTTATGGGCGCGGGTGAAAGGACGGGAAAAGACGTGTCGGATGCTATGAAAGACGCGGTCGTCACCATGGAACAGGTGGGCGGCCGGACGCTACGGACTGCTACATGGAGGCTCGATAAGCCTTCCGATCATCCGCCCATTTTGTTCTTCAATGGAATCGGCGCGAATATCGAAGCGGTGGCCCCGCTGACCGAGGCTCTGCCAGAACGCGGATTTATAATGTTCGACATGCCTGGAACGGGCGAATCACCCGACCCTGTGCTGCCTTACAATCCCTTCACGATGAGCTGGACCGCAGCCGAATTGCTTGGCCGCCATGGCATTGGCGTGGTTGATGTGATGGGCGTGAGTTGGGGCGGCGCGATGGCGCAACATTTTGCGCTCCAGCATCCAAGCCGTACGCGCCGGCTGCTGCTTATTGCGACGACGCCTGGGATGGCGATGGTGCCCGGAAACCCTGCCGCCTTTACCAAGATGGCTAACCCACGCCGCTACATCGATCCGGAATATATGAACGAGCACTTCGCGACGCTTTATGGCGGCGTCGATGCCGATGGCGCGTCGCATCAGAAGGACAGCCATATCGGGCGGCTAAAGCCCCCTTCCCCGCGCGGCTATGTCTATCAGCTGCTGTGCATGCTGGGTTGGACCAGCCTTCCCGCGCTACCCTTTTTGAACAAGCAGACCCTGATCATGATGGGCGACGATGACCAGATCGTGCGCCCGATCAACGGCCAGATCCTGAAAGCGATGATCCCCAATGCGCGGATCGAGATGATCGAAGGCGGCGGGCACCTGTTCCTTCTGACGCATTCAGAGGAAAGCGTTGCCTTGATCCGCGACTTTCTCGACGCGCCCGAAACCGATGCCGAGAAGGATCAGCAGCGCGCCGACGCTGCCTAAGCGCTTAAGGCGCTTTGGACCGGCTGACTCCGCATTGTCCGGCTTCGGGCAATCTTTTTGCTGACGCCAGCGCTTTTGCAGCTGCGCGGCCACGGTCGGTTGCAATGATATCGACGCCGCTCTCGCTCAACTCGGCATAGCGCGCATCCGAACCGAAGCGCTCAATCACTCTGTCGATTGAATTGGGCGAGCGGCCCAGCGTGCCGAAAATCACCTCGATATTCTCGTCATCCAGTTCTTCGTAAAGATCCGGACGGGGAATGCGCGTGCCGGTGAATGCGATGATGTTTTCATAGGGGATGCCAGCATAGCGGGCGGCGACCAATTCCTCGAGATTATCAAGCGAGAGCGACAAAAGCATGTCCGGCGCGAGTTCGAGCAGCTGGTTTGCGGCACCCAGCGAATAGGCGATCAGGATGACATTGTCTGCGTTACCAGTCTCGCGGATCAGCTTGACCACCTTCTCGTAATCGGCGGTCTGCTTGAAATCGATCTGGAGCACTGTGCGCCCCTTTGACCATTCGAGCGCGGCCTTGAGTGTGGGGACCTTGTAAGGCGTGACCCATCCCGCTTCGTCGACGAGATTGAGTTCCTTCACCACGCTCCACGGAGTGTCAGCCACGGAACCGCTGCCCGTTGTCGTCCGGTCAAGCGTGCGATCGTGCATCAGGTAATGCATCCCGTCCGGGCTTTGGGCGACATCGACTTCCATAATCGCGGGCAGAGCGGCCAGAATCGCGTCCATGGTCTCGATTCCGTTCTCCGGCAGACCCGCAGACGGCCCGCCGCGATGCGCCGAAATCAGCGTCTTGTCCGCTTCCTCAAGGCAATCGAGCATGGCTGAGAGGTTTGTCTCGGGAACAAGGCTCCATGGCCCGCTGTCTTGTTGGGCGATTGCAGAGCTACCTGTCGCCAGTGCGAGCGACGCGGCAAGTGTCGAGATCAGGGGAAAGCGGGTCATCGATGCATCCTTTGGTTTGTTACCCACCGGTCTACGCAGATTTCGTCGCACTTCAATGACAAGCGGTAATGCTGGACTTGCGCGCGCCTTTCAGACAGTTTCCCACGCAAGAGGAGAGAGAACCATGGCTGCATTTGATCTGATCATTCGGGGCGGAACCGTCGTCGATGGCACGGGCGCAGAACGCTTCACCGGTGATGTTGCGATCAAGGACGGGATCATCGCGCAAGTCGGCACCGTAACCGGCGACGCAGCGCAAGAGATCGATGCGACCGGCAAGGTCGTCGCGCCCGGCTTTGTCGATATTCACACCCATTATGACGGTCAGGCGACCTGGGATCAGGAAATGGCCCCGTCCAGCTGGCACGGCGTCACCACCGTCGTCATGGGCAATTGCGGGGTCGGCTTTGCACCTGCAAAACCGGACCGCCACGAATGGCTGATCAGCCTGATGGAAGGCGTCGAGGACATTCCCGGCACGGCTCTGGCCGAAGGGATTACATGGGATTGGGAGACCTTCCCCGAATATCTCGACGCGCTCGAAAAGCTGCCGCGCACCGTCGATGTCGGGACGCATGTGCCGCACGGAGCGGTGCGCGCATACGTGCTGGGTGATCGCGAGCAACCCGGCGCCGTTCCCACCGACGAAGACGTGCAGGCCATGTCGGATATCGTCGAGGAAGGTGTGCGAGCGGGCGCTCTTGGCTTCTCGACTTCGCGCACTGTCCTTCACAAATCGGTCGACGGGGAACTGGTCCCCGGCACGACCGCCACGCCCGAAGAGCTGGTCGCCATCGGTCACGCTATGGGTCGCGGCATGAGAGCGGGCGGACACGCGGTGTTCGAAATGGCGAGCGACCTGCAACGCGACTGGAACGAATTTGAATGGATGGGCAAGCTGAGCCGCGAAGCCGGTGTGCCCGTCACCTTCGCTGCCCTACAATCCATCGCCAAGGAA
Source organism: Pseudomonadota bacterium (assembly GCA_039025455.1). Taxonomy (GTDB): domain Bacteria; phylum Pseudomonadota; class Alphaproteobacteria; order Sphingomonadales; family Sphingomonadaceae; genus Erythrobacter. The sequence goes on from JBCCOF010000098.1 coordinate 6,670, forward strand.
CTCCCGCTCGACGAGCAAATCAGCGAGATGCGCGCGCAGAACGACAACGGCGCCAATATCGTCGCGCAGATCGCGCTGCGCGGCAACGGCATCATCATGGCGTGGCAGGGCACGGTGAACCCCTTCGCCTTCCGCCCGAGCTGGCAGGCGATCAAGGAACTGCCGTGGGAGCAACAGAAGGCCAAACTGCTCGATCCCGCGTTCAAGAAACAGCTTTTGTCCGAATCCAATGACTATTCCGAAGCGCCGATGGACATTATCGGCGTGGTCATGGTCATCACCCAAGGCTGGGCATTGCAGTACGAGATGGACCCGGATTTCGACTACGAGCCGGAAGCCTCGGCAAGCGTGAATGCACGCGCGCAGGCGGCGGGGAAGGACCCGCAAGAATACGCCTATGACATGCTGTGCGCGGACGACGGGACGGGCTTTATCTACCTGCCAATCCTGAACTACGCCGACGGCAATCTCGACTTCCTCCACCCGCTGCAACACTCGGACGATACGGTGAATTCGCTGTCGGATGGGGGCGCGCATTGCGGCACGATCTGCGACGCCGCTTCGCCGACCTTCATGCTCGAACACTGGGTGAAGAACCGCAAGCGCGGCGACCGACTAACGCTGGAGCATGCGATCAAGCGCCAATCGCGCGACACCGCGATGCTCTACGGTCTGGAAGATCGCGGCGTTATCGCTCCCGGCTATCTGGCCGATATCAACGTGATCGATATGGAAAACCTCAAGCTGGGTCGCCCATGGCTCGCCTTCGATCTGCCCGCGGGAGGCAAACGCCTGCTGCAAAAGGCCGATGGCTATGTCTGCACGATCAAGAATGGCGCGGTGACCTTCGAAGGCGGCAAATGGACCGGCGAAACCCCCGGCGGTCTGATCCGTGGCCCGCAACGCGCGGAGCTGGCCGAGGCGGCTGAGTGACCCTCGAAGCGATCTACTTCATCGGGCAGACCGTCGCGGCTTTCGCCATTGTCGGCTCGCTGATTTTTGTCGGGATACAATCGCGTCAGGCAAGCAAGGCCAGCGAGTTGGCAACCCTTCAAGTCTTGCAAGAGCGGTTTGACGGGTTTCGCCGAATGGTCGTCGCCGACAAGGAACTGGTCGATCTCTATGACCGTGGCCTGCGTGATCCCGTAGAGCTCGACGCCACTGAGCTGGTTCGGTTTCGCCTTATGATCTTCATCGCCGTGGAAGGTGCACAGGCCAGCTATCTGGTAAAGGATCATTCTGAACGTGCACAGAGGCACTTTGAGGCCCTTGATTTGCTCTTCGTGCGGACGATGGGGACGCCGGGTGGGCGAGCTTGGTTGGCTATGTTTAGCGACACACTGCACCCCGACTTCGTTTCCCATATGAACACGGTGCTAGCCTCTGCACCCATGAGTCGCATCGTCACAAAGGATGATTGGATAGCGGCGCTGAACGCGCTTGGATCGGATGACGAGGTAAAAGGAAAGGCCAAGTGACCGCCTACACACCCCAACGAGGCGATTGGGCCGTAATCTCAGGCGCGGGTCGCGGGATCGGGCGGTGGCTTGCGCAGCACTTTGCGGCCAAGGGCATGCGGATCTGCGCGCTGGATATCGACGCCTACGAGGCCGAAGAGACCGCGCGGTTATGCGGCAGTGAGTCACGCGCGCACGGATGCGACGTGTCCGACCGCAAGGAGACGACGCGCGTTGCCGAAAAGCTGATCGCTCAAGGGGTTGAACCCTCGCTCCTATGGATCAACGCGGGCGTCGGCAGCGCCGACACGATCAGCGGAGCCAAGGCGCGCACGCTCGACTGGCTGATGGGCGTCAATGTCATGGGACCAGTGAACACAGCGCAGGCATGGCTCCCCGCCCTCAAAGCGCAAGTTGGAGTGCGGCATGTCGGCATCACCGCGAGTTCGGCTTCGGTGGTTCCCGTGAGCGGTCCCTTCACGCTATACGCCACGACCAAGCAGATGACCTCTGCGATTGGCGAAGCGCTTACAGCTGAGCTTGCCGAGGACGGCATCGGGGTCACGATCCTTTGCCCCGGCATCCTCAACACCGAGATCTGGAACGCGGCGCAGGCTCGACCCGAGCGGTTCGGCGGCTCGCGCCAGACGCCCGACGAAGTGGGCGATCACTGGCGTGCGCAGCCCGGGCCAGAGGTTCTGGAACAGGGCCTCGATGCAACGCTCGCCAAGGGTGGCGGATGGTGCATCATCCCCACCGAAGCCGATACCGCAAACAAAGTCGCAGCACGGCATTCAGCGCAATTGGAAGGGCTGTTCGACTACGCCGTGAAAGACGATTGAGCGGCGACTGAACGGCGATCAAGGCTCGATCACAATCCCCTTCGCCGGATCAATATCGCCGCTCAGCATCGCCAGATAGGTCGTCCGCGCTGCGTCGAGGCCTGCATGGGTTTCGATCTCGATTGCGCCTTCGACCGAGGCGAGGAAGCCGTGCCACGCCATTGCTGCCAGCTTGCCGCCTTCGACCGGTCCATGCTCCTTGAAGAACGCCACGAAATGATCGGGCGCGAAGAATAGGGTCGGTTTGGGTCCGGGCAGTTCGGCTGCTGCGCCCAGCCCCGCGCCGCGTTCCTCGATATGGGTCGCCCCGACGAGGCAGGAATATTTGAGGCTGTCGCCAAAATGGTTGTGCAGGCTCGCCAACAGCTTCGCATTGCCAGCGAAATCGACAGTCACGGTTGGTTCGACAGCCATCGAACCGACGTCGTCATAGGAAACGACCTCGTCATACAGCCCGGTTGATTTCACGAAATCGACATTGCCGGCAGAGGTAAGCCCAATCCGCCTAATCCCCGGCGATGCCTGTTTGGCGCAACTCGCAAGGCCCATCGCGGTCTTGGACGATGCGCTGGTCAATACGACCTGCTCCGCCCCGAACCACGTTTCCGAGCGCATGAAATAATCGATGATAAAGCCGGTCTTGAATAGCGGGCCATAGATCATCCGCTCATTCTCGCGCGCGGGATCATGCTCGGGATCGGCGGCGAGCCGGGTGTACTGGTTGTAAACCGGGCTCATCGGCTGGCGATAATCGGTGGTGTCGGAAAAGCTCATCGCTGTGACATTGCCGGGTTTCACATCCAGCTGCGTCCCCATCGGGAGATAGCCATAGACGCGCTCACCCACGGCGATATCGGGGTGGTTACTGTGCGTTACCTTGGCGTGGCCCCACATTGGCACGATGCCCAGCCCGTCGGGATCGTCAGCTTTCGGCGGGAAGAAGTTCCAATAGCCAAAGCCGTCGCCCACCACCGCATAGGTGATGTTGTTCGCGGTGACCGAAAAGCTCTCGACCGCAAGCCGGATTGCGCCCTCGGCCAGATCGCCGGTTTCGGCTTCAACCAGAGCGGCGTTGGTGAGTTCATCCTTGCGGACGTGTACCTGTGCAAGTGTCATCGGGGTAATCTCCTCTCTTGAGATCAGCCCTAGCCCATCACGG
>JBCCOF010000099.1:0-10116 GCA_039025455.1 Pseudomonadota bacterium
ACCAGATCGCGGTGATCCTTGATCGCGCCGGTCGCGCGGCCATAGGCCCAGCCGGTCAGCAGGAAGAGCAGGAAAAACGCGCCGACAAGCGAGCGGTAAAGCGGCGCCAACTGCGCGTGGATCGAGCAATCCTCCCCCGCTGGGACGGCTTCGCAAGCGGCCTCGTCAATCAAAGGCGTGCCCGGCGCAAACACCATCAGCACCCACAAACCGACCACAAACAAAGCGGCGAGGCCTGCATTGCGCAGACCCTTGCCGGAAAGCGGACCATCGGCATCGACAGAAGCATCGGTATCATCGGCGCTGACGCCCGCCTGCGCACCCCCGGTCCACGGGCCAAGGCGCGGCTCGATCACGCGGTCGGTCACATACCAGATGATCGGCAGGAAAAGGACGGTCATCACCGAGATAAAATACCAATTGCCTGCAATATTGGCGGTCCATGATGGGTCGAGCTGGCTCGCGGCGACCGCTTCTTCGGTGATTCCGAACAACAAAGCATCAAGCTGACCCGGCGAGATATTGGCCGAAAAACCGCCCGAGACACCAGCAAAGGCGGCGGCGATGCCAGCCATCGGGTGACGGCCTGCTGCGGCAAACAGGATACCAGCCAGCGGGATCAGCACCACATAGCCAGCGTCAGCCGCGTGGTTGCCCAGCATCGCGACAAGCGCGACCACTGGCGTAAGCAGCGCCTTGGGTGCGCTCTTGACCGCCTTCGCCATGCCAGCGGCAAAAAAGCCCGAACGCTCCGCCACGCCAGCGCCCAGCATCACCACCAGAACATATCCGAGCGGGTGGAAGTGGGTGAACGTCTTGGGCATCTCGACCCACAGCCGCTGAATGTTCTCGGCCGCAAGCAAGCTTACCGCGTCGATCTGCAATGGCGCTCCCGTGGTTTCATCGAGGCTGGTTGGATGCAGGGCAGAAACTCCCAACATCGCACAGATAATCGAAACCGCGACAAGCGCGATGATCAGATAGAAAAACAAAAACACCGGATCGGGCAGCTTGTTGCCGCTGCGCTCAACCCAACCGAGAATGCCGGTCATGCCTTGTTGCGATTGATCAGCCGGAGGCGAGCTAGCCATATATTGAATCCCGATTTTGTGTGTCCCAAGCCGTCTGGCTAGCATCGCGAAGTCATGATGTCACAGGGATTAACCCACACCCTGTGGGTAGGCGCTCTGGCCCTCGTGCCGCGCTGTCATTAGACTTTGGATATGGCCAAGCTCTATTTCTACTATTCCAGCATGAATGCGGGGAAATCCTCAAACCTTCTGCAAGCGGACTTCAATTATCGCGAGCGCGGAATGCGCACGATGGTGTGGACCGCTGAGCTGGATACGCGCTCGGAAGGAATGGTGCGCAGCCGGATCGGTTTGGACGCACGCGCGCACCTCTACACGCCGGTGTCGGACCTTTGGGAAGCGGTTGGTGCCGAGCACGAGAAGGGCGCGCTGGACTGCGTGCTGCTCGACGAGGCGCAATTCCTGACCAAGGATCAGGTGTGGCAATTGGCGCGGCTCTCCGATGAGCTGGGCATTCCGGTGCTTTGCTATGGCCTGCGTACCGATTTTCAGGGGGAGCTGTTTCCGGGTTCCGCGGTGCTGCTGGGGATTGCCGATGCGCTGGTCGAGCTGAAAGCGGTGTGTCACTGCGGGCGAAAGGCTTCGATGAATTTGCGCGTCGATGAAAGCGGCGCGGCGGTGAAGCAAGGCGAGCAGACCGAGATCGGCGGGAATGACCGCTATGTCGCACTGTGCCGCAAGCATTTCAGCGAGGCTTTGGCGGGGGCTTCGGGCTAATAGCGCGCTCAAGAGGTCTGGAAGGACCTCGGCGCGCACCCTATTTGTCAGGCATGGACATCTCCTTCACCCTGATCGCCATTCTGATCCCGTGTCTTGTCATTGCCATCGTGTTTCACGAAGTCGCGCACGGGCTAGCGGCGAAGGCCTTGGGCGACACCACTGCGAGCGATCGCGGGCGGCTGAGCCTCAATCCGATCAAGCATGTCGATCCGGTGGGGACCCTGCTGGTGCCAGGCGTGCTTTTGCTCGCAGGTGGTCCGGCGTTTGGCTGGGCCAAGCCGGTGCCGGTCAATGCGAACCGGCTAGACAATCCGCGCTATGGCATGATGGCGGTCGCGGCAGCTGGGCCGGGGATGAATTTTGTGCTGGCGGCGATTGGCGCAGTTGCGCTGGGCGTGACCGCCGGCATGGTCGGATGGCCCACTGGCGTGAGTGACAGTGTGGTGTTCACGGCGCTAGAGATGTTCATCCTGCTCAATGTGTTCCTCGGGCTGTTCAACCTTCTGCCGATTCCGCCTTTTGACGGGTCGCACATTGTCGGCGGACTGCTGCCGGGCGGGCTGCGCAGGCAATGGTACAAATTGCAACGGATCGGGACTGTGCTGCTGCTGGGAGTGATCGCGGCAAGCTGGATGTTCGGCACCGGCTGGATCGAGACGATCATCCTGCCGCCGGTTGAATGGGCGCTGGGCTATTATTACGCGCTCGCCGGACTGTTCGACGGTCTCTAAGCGGCTCCGCTGACAGCATCGATAAAGCGCGCCTGCGGATGCCGCGCGAGCAGTTGCTCCAACCACCCCTCGCGTTCGCCTGCTTCCAAGCACGCGACGATGCACCCGCCAAAGCCGCCGCCGGTGAGTCTTGCGCCCGGCGCTCCCAATTCGACCGCGCTTTCCACCAGAGCGTCAATCTCGGGCAGTGACATCTCGAAAAGGTCACGCATGGAGGCGTGGCTTTCGTTCATCAGTGCGCCGAAGGTCGCCATATCGCCGTCGCGCATGGCCGATACTGCCGTCTGAACGCGCGCATGTTCGGTGAGGCAGTGCAGGGCGCGGCATTTGGGAATGTCGTCCAGGTCCGCTGCTTCCACCTCGTCGCGGGGGAGCAGGCACAAATCCTCGGTCCCGAAATACCGCTTGGCCGCATCGCACTCCGCCTTGCGCGCGCCGTATCTCCCGTCGGTGAGCTTGCGGGTCAGCCCCGAATGCACCACCGCCATCTCGTACCCCGAGGGCAGGGCGATAAGGTCGTAAGTCAGCGCCTTGGTGTCGAGCGCCATGGCGGTGCCGGGTGGCGCGAGGGCGACCGCCATCTGGTCCATGATCCCGCAGGGTACGCCCATGAAATTGTTCTCCACCCGCCGAGCCGCGACGGCGAGTTCGATATCGCTCTTATCCGCATCGGCAGCTGCGCGCGCTGCCTTGAGCACCGCAACGATCAGCGCCGCCGAGGATGACAGGCCCGACCCTTCGGGAATGGTCGAGGCCACATCGAGCGTCGCTCCACCTGATAACATGCCCAGCGCATTGGCCTCGCGGATCGCGCCGATGCATGGGTCCGACCATTCGCCCACCGCATCGTCGGCAAGGTCGCGGATGGCGGGCGCGTCATAGTTGTTCGACGAGACCGCCACCGCGCTATCGCTGCGCGGGGCTAGGGTGACCGAGAGGCCGACCGAGAGGCTGGCCGGAAGGACCATGCCTCCATTATAGTCGGTGTGCTCCCCGATCAGGTTGACGCGGCCCGGCGCTGTGACGGAGAATTCCTCAACCATCGGCGAGCTCCCGCAAGGCTTTGGCCGCGCTTTCCGGCATCACATCGACGGTGAAAGTGCCCGTGTGCTGCTCGACCGAAGCGAGATACTTCACCCGCCCCGGCGCGCGCAAAAGCGGGTAGAATTGCACCGTGAAATGGTAATTGTCCGAGCCGCCATTGGGCGCCGCATGAAACGCCATCATCGTGGCGGCGGGTTGCTCGAAAAGAGCGTCGTAGCGGCGGGTCACTTCGCCCAGCCAAAAAGCAAGGCCTTCCAGTTCTTCGTCGGTGCAGTCCCAAGGGCCTTCGCGACGGATGCGCGGGGCGATCCAGACCTCATGGGGAAAGCGAGCAAAGCGTGGCACGAACGCGGCCACATTGCCTTGCTCGCCGAGGCCATAATCGGGCATCGCGGCGGTGATCTCACCCGCCAGATCATACCCGCCCGCAAAGGCATCAATCGCGCGCTGCTGCACCAGCGGCACGCGGTCGAAACCGTAAATCTGGCCGTGCGGGTGGTGCAGGGTCACGCCCACCTCGTCGCCGCGATTCTCGAAAGGCAGCACATAGTTGCAGCCCGCTGCAAACAGCGCGTCATAGCGATCGATCAGCGCCGCCAACAGCACTTCGCGCCGGTCCTGACCGATGGTGTGCAGGCTGCCGCTGGCTTCGGGTCCGTAGACCACCACGTCGCACGCGCCTTTGGCTGGTTCGGCGGTTATGCCAGGCAGGGCGGCCGCAGTGTCGGCGCTCGGGTGAAACGCGGCGAACTTGTTCTCGAACACTGCCAGCTCGAAGTCTGTGAAGGGGATCTCGGTTTCAGGACCCCCGGGTACAGTCGGAGCGAGCGGATCGTCGGCGGCGGAGGGCTTGAAGGTCCGGTTCTGGCGATGCGCTGCATAGACGTTCCATTCATCGCGCAAGGGATGATGGCGGACCTCTCCACCCTGCGCGATGTCGTCATTGGTCTCGCGTTGCAGCGGCAGGTCATGCGGCGTGCGGCCATAGAGGTGCAGCATCCGCCCGTCGGCCTTGCGGTGATCGCGGCGAAAAGTTGCACGCCCGCCAATCGAGCGGGGGAGGGTAACCGAGCCGCTCACGCCGCCACCCTTCGCTGCTCGAACCAGTCATTGACCCGCGCGCGCGCCGCTTCGTCGAGATGCAGCCCCAGCTTGCTGCGCCGCCACAGCGCGTCCTCAGCCAAGGTCACAAATTCGTGGCTGACCAGGTATTCCAACTCGCGCGCGTAAAGGTCGCCGCCGAGATGCGGTCCCATATCATTGAGCCCTTGCGCATCGCCGATCAGAGTCGAAATCCGCGTGCCATAGGCACGGCACATGCGGAGCGCTGTGCCCTCTGGTAGCCATGGAAACGCGCGCTCCATCTCCTCGACGAACACTTCGAAATGCTCTGGATCAATCTCTCCACCTGGCAGCGGCTTGTCAGCCGTCCAGCCATCGCTCGCCACGCCCAGTTTCTCCAGCGCATGCTCAGCGAGCTTGCGGTAGGTCGTGATCTTGCCGCCAAAGATCGACAGCAGCGGCGGGCCATTCCCGTCCTCCCCGCGGTCCAGTTCGAACACATAATCGCGCGTGACAGTCGAATTGGACGCCGAGCTGTCATCATAGAGCGGGCGCACCCCCGAATAGCTCCACACGGCCTTCTCGGGCGATACATCCACGCGTAGATATTCGTTCGCCGCATCGCAGATATAGCGCGCTTCCTGATCCGAGATTTCAATCTTGGACGGGTCTCCCTCAAAGCCCACATCCGTGGTACCAACGAGTGTGAAATCGCGCTCGTAAGGTATTGCAAAAATTATACGATCATCCTTGTTCTGGAAGATGTAGCAATGGTCACCCTCGAACAGTTTGGGGAAGATCAGGTGGCTGCCTTTGACGAGCCTTAGATTGGCCTTCGCCTCGCTGTCCACCGCGCGGCCAAGCACTTTGTCGACCCATGGGCCCGCGGCGTTGACGACTTGTCGGGCTAGGACCTGTTGCTCTTTACCTGTGCTGTCTCGCAAGGTTGCCGCCCACCTATCGTCGCGCCGCTCCAGCGCCACGCATTCGGTGCGCGTGCGGATGTCCGCACCGTGCTCTTTCGCATCGACGCAATTGAGCGCGACCAGCCGCGAATCCTCGACCCAGCAGTCGGAATATTCGAACCCTTTGGTGAGCCGATCCTCAAGTACGGTCCCGTGCGGAGCCGCGCGCAGATTTACTGTGCGCGTTGGCGGGAGCAGCTTTCGCCCGCCGAGATTGTCATACAGAAACAGCCCCAGCCGCAGCAGCCATTTGGGCCGCAGCCCCGCGTCATGCGGCAGGACAAAGCGCAGCGGCCAGATGATATGCGGCGCAATCGCCAACAGCCGCTCGCGTTCGATCAGGCTCTCTCGCACCAGTCGAAACTCGTAATGCTCCAGATAGCGCAAGCCGCCATGCACCAGCTTGGTCGAGGCGCTGGATGTGTGTTGGGCAAGGTCATCCTTCTCCAACAGACACACCGACAGCCCGCGCCCCGCCGCATCGCGCGCAATCCCTGCGCCATTGATGCCGCCGCCGATCACCAGCAGATCGAAAGTTTTGCTCATATTCGGGCGTCAGGCTTCCGCTTGGAGGTGATAGAACAGGCACGTATCGGGAAATGTCAGCGGTGGTTGTATCCCATGTCCCATCAATGCGGCACCGGAAAATACGCTTCCGTCTCCGCGCAGGTCCGCCGCGTCGATGATCGAGGGCGTGCTGATCGACGGGTTTTCCTCGGGCCACACCATCTTGATGCGGTAACGCTTGTGCGGGTCAAGTCCGGCGAACTGGATACGCGCGGGTAGGGTGGCGAGCTCAGTTTCGAGCTTTGCGTAGGAAAACAGCGCCTCGCTTTGATCGCGCGACACGCAGCCGATGAAGTTTGTCGTGGCGCTCGACTCTAGTCGCAGGAACCGGCCCGAATGGATCAACTCGCGGTGCTGTTTGTGAAGCGCGATGCCTTGGCGCAGCACCTCGAGATCGGCCTCGCTTTCCTCGCGCAGGTCAAGCTCCATGCCCATATGGCCGAACACGGCGGAGGCGACGCGGAAGGCCATCGAAAACTCGCGCCCCGTAATATGGCAAGTTTTAGGCCCGACATGGCTGCCCAGCACCCGTAGCGGGAAGAAATGCGAAGCGCCGCGCATGATATGCTGACGCTGGCGCGCGTCATTGTTGTCCGATGTCCATATCCGGTCAGTATGCCGCAGAATTCCGAAATCGGCACGCCCGCCGCCCGAAGAGCAGCTTTCAATCTCCAGTTCGGGATGCGCCACACGCAATTTTTCAAGCAGCCGGTAGACGGCCAAGGTCTGGCGATGCATCGCACCGCGCCCGCCGCTGCCCGGATGATTGGTGTCGCGGTTCATGTCCCACTTGATGTAAGCAATCTTATAAGTGCCAACGAGTTCGGTGATCTTGGCAAACAGGTAGTCAAACACTTCGGCTTTCGTCAGATCGAGCGTGAGTTGTCTGCGAAACGGCACCGCCTCGACCCCGTCTGCCTGCAACACCCAATCGGGATGCGCGCGATAAAGATCGCTGTCCGGATTGACCATTTCAGGCTCGAACCAGAGCCCGAACTCCATTCCGAGCTCTCTCACCCGATCAGCGATAGGGTGAAGGCCGTTGGGGTAGATATCCTCAGAGACCCACCAATCGCCCAGTCCGGCGCCGTCATGGCGTCGCCCGCCGAACCATCCATCGTCCAGCACAAAACGCTCCGCTCCCACATCGGCAGCGGCTTCGGCAAGCTCTATCAGGGTGTCTTCGTGGTGGTCGAAATAGACCGCTTCCCAGGTGTTGTAGTGGACGGGGCGTGGCTTGCCGAGGGCGCGATCATCAAGCACTTGGCTAACCAAGTGATCGTGGAATCTGTGCGAGACCCCGTTCAAGCCCTCTTGCGACCACGAGACCACGAATTCCGGCGTTTGATAGGCGTCGCCCTGCTCGAGGCGTATTTCGCCAGGGAAGGTCAATTCACCCATCTGCACAAAGGCGCGGCCGTCGCTGTGGCGGTCGACGCGCAAGCGATGGTTTCCACTCCAGGCGAGATGGTATCCCACGGCAAGGCCCTGAGTTTCGTTCGTCTCGCGGCTGACCACAAATCCACCGGGAAAGACGTCATGGCTGGTACGCCCGGCCTTGTTTTCGCGCACGATGCTGCCCTGAAAGGCGTCAATTTGCTCAATCGCAAACTCGCCCGACCACCGGCCCGTCATGCTCATGACCCTGTCGAAACGCTGATCGATAGGGAGGCACAACGCCGCGCACCATTCGAGTTCAAGGGTAGTCGAAGAATGGTTCTCGATGCTGGTGCTGCATGTCAAAACCCCTGTGGCCGGATCGATGGCGAAGTTGTGTCGCGAGGCGATATCAGTGTTTGAATCGCGACAGTGGATCGTAATCGCGTCGGCGCCGGTCCGTTCCACGCGCGTCACCCGCAAGTCGATCGCCCAGTCCTGCCCTGCGCGATGCGCGATCAGTCCTGATGGTCCTGAAATCCCGGTGCCAATCTCGTTCATCAAAGAACCGCGCACCGGCGTCGAGGCACTGCCCGGCGCATGCTGGCGGGTTGATAGGAGCGCGAGTTCCTGTGTCGTCACACTCGGGAGGTCGGGCCCGGCATAAAGGATAAAGGGCCGCGAACCCGATGCTGCTTCGATGGCGATGAAAGTGCCGCCTGCGCGCAATTCGAAAGCATCTTGTTTTTCAATCGGTTTGTCGCTGGGCTCATGCGCTTGGGCAGGCGCTTCGTGCCGGGCGCTTGTATCCCCGAATGACACCGCACCATCGGCATTCTCCGGCGCAAATGTGCGCCTTGTGTCTGCGTCATCAGCCATCCAACGAATCCATCCAATTCGAGATCACGCCTCGGAGACACGATCTCCCCCTGCCGAAAACTCGGCCAAATCGAAGTTTCACGTCAATTGTCGCGCAATGTGAAGAGGGATTTTGGCTAGGCATGAAGTTTTTGGTATTCGAATCCAGTTGTTGTGACAGGATGGGCGAATGTGGGAAGAAAAGGTCTATAAGCAGAATCTCCATCTGTCTCCAATCGGAGGCATCAAGATCGCTTGTTTCCTCAACAAAGGGGTCGGGGTGCTTACCGCACGGCGCACATTGCCGCACTTCACACTTGTGTACGTCACACGCGGACATGGGCGATATCGGGATGAGCGCGGCATCGACCTGCCGGTGAATGCGGGTGATGCGATCCTTGTCTTTCCCGGCGTCGAGCATTGGTATGGCCCGCCGCGCGGGGAAAGCTGGGACGAGTTCTACCTCGTCTTCGAAGGACCGGTTTTCGATCTTTGGCGCAATTCCGGCTGTCTTGACCGCGACCGCCCTGTGATCTCGCTTCGCCCGATGGACTTCTGGCGTGATCGAATCCTTGGTTTGATCGGAGGCCAGAAAGCCGTCACCGAAAGCGAGTTGATGCGTGAGACAGTGGGCTTGCAGGAATTGCTGGCCGACATAGTTCAAGCCGCCGAACAGGACATGAGCGACGACATCGCCTGGCTTGAGGAAGCCAAAGCGGCCATCTCTGCAACCATGGAAGTGCGCGCGGCGGCGCGGATGCTCGGCCAGTCCTACGAGGCGTTTCGCAAACGCTTTCGCAAACTTTCGGGGCGTTCACCCGGGCGATACCGCACCAGCCTGATAATGGAGCGCGCGTGCGATATGCTTAGCGAGCCGGGCGTATTGCTGCGTGACATCTCGGACGAGTTGGGATTTTGTGACGAATACCATTTCAGCCGCCAATTCAGCAAAACGGTGGGCTGGTCACCGTCCGAATACCGCTCTCGCATTGGTCGGGATCACACCCGTTTTGATGATTTGGGTTAACTAACGGGCTCAACAGCCCGTCGAGCTTCTCCGAAGCGTTGCAAATTTATGACACCGCGGCTCGGCGCGCTTCGAGATATCCACTTTGAATCCCAAAAAGCGCATGGCGATCCAATCGACCCATGGAACTGGCGAATTGTAACGCCAAACTTTGAACCAGGCCCGCACGGGTCTCTGGCAAAGCCCGGGTCGTATGGCGATCAAAGCGGGCGGGTCCAAAGGGAGAGAGCCATGAAGTTTTCGAAGCGGGCCGTTTTGGCCCAAACAGCGGCCTGTGCCGCCATCGCCATATCCAGCCCTGCCGTCGCGCAAGATGACGGCTCGCAACCAGAGGCTCAAGCCGTCGAGGGTGAGGAAAACACCATCGTCGTCACGGGTTTCCGCAAGAGCCTGCAGGACTCTATCAACCTCAAGCGCAACAGCGCTGCGGTGGTCGATGCGGTCTCAGCCGAGGATGTGGGCAAATTCCCCGATCAGAACGTCGCGGAATCGCTCCAGCGTATCACTGGCGTCGCGATTGACCGTTCGGGCGGCGAGGGCCAGTTCATCACGGTCCGCGGCCTTGGTCCTGAATTCAACGCGGTGCTTTTGAATGGACGGACGCTGGCGACCGATAATGACGGGCGCGAATTTTCGTTCGACGTGCTTTCCTCGGACATTATCCAGACCGCAGA
>JBCCOF010000100.1:0-9925 GCA_039025455.1 Pseudomonadota bacterium
GAGTGAGATTGTCGAAATTGGTGCGCATGCGGACCTTGTCAGGGTCCTCAAAGTTGACCGTGCTAAGACCCGTCAGCGCGAAGTAACGCTCGCCATCTTTGGGAGCGCGAATCTCGCCTTCCACTGTGTCACCAGTGCGCAAACCCCACTTACGGATTTGATTAGGTGAAACATAGATGTCGTCCGGCCCCGCGAGGTAGTTCGCCTGGGGCGACCGCAGAAAACCAAAGCCATCTTGCAGCACTTCAATGGTGCCGATGCCCATGATTTTTTCTTGGTACTCTTCGTCCTCCGCAAGCTCACGCAGAATGCTGAACAGCAGATCCTGACGTCGCATGGTCGAAGCGCCCTCAACGCCGAGCTCTTCTGCCATGGCAACCAGCTCAGCCGGGGTTTTCTCTTTTAAGTCTTTAAGATGCATAATGTATTCGTCTTTTTCGAGATTGGATAGCCCGGCAAGTCAGTACCTCTTTGGGTCGAGGCGCTCCACTGGTCTTCAGGAAAAGAAGGGTCAGGAGAGCTGGGCTTGGAGAAAGCAGACTGGACCGAGCCAAACGCACGGCCGACACCGGATTGAAGCCACTAAAATATGGTCAAGCGAAAGTCAGGTCAATCGCTCTTTTCACCTGTCTACGCTCAAGAGAGATGCAATCGGACAACATAGACTGTCACCACGATCAGGACGAGCAGAATACCTGGAATCTCGCCAACCTGACGCAACCGCTTTTCCGCCAGAGGCCGCTCACCCCGGGCCATCGCTTTTGTCTTTGAAACCAACCAGCCGTGATATCCGGTGAGCAACAGCACCAATGTGATCTTGATATGGATCCAGCCTTGCGAAAACAGCTCCATCGCCCAAGCCTGTGTCAAACCCAAGATCCAGACCACTATAAGACTGGGGGTCAGAATGATCTTGCGCAGCAAACCCATGCGGTGCGCCCATTTTGCCTCTTCATCAGAGCCTGGCTCTGTATCTAGGATATAGATGCACTGGCGAGGCAACATGAACAGACCGGCAAGCCAGAACACCATGAAGATAACATGGCCCGCAACCAGCCACGGATAAATTGTGAGGATGGTCGCTTGCATTATGCGCCTCTTACCGCCGCGAGCAATTGTTCCACATGCCCGATCGGGGTGAACTGCCCGATGCCATGGCCAAGATTGAAGACATGAGGACGGTCTTCGAAGGCATCAAGCACCATGCGCACTCGGGCAGGTAATGCCGGACCGCCAGCCTCCACCAGAAGCGGATCGAGATTGCCTTGCACCGGCATGTTTGCAGGCAGATTCGCATGGACCCATGCCGGATCGAGCGTTTCGTCCATGCCGATAGCATCCACGCCGGTTTCGCTTGCATAGGCCGGCAATTTCGCGCCCGCTCCCTTCGGAAAGCCAATCACCGGAGTATCAGGGTGCGATTGCTTGATGGCCGCGGTGATCACAGCATTTGGAGCAACCACCCAACGCTCGAATTCATCAGGAGCCAGACTGCCCGCCCAACTGTCAAACAACTGCACGGCCTCCGCACCTGCATCGATCTGACCGCGCAAATAGCCGACCGACACGTCGATGATCGCATCGACAATTGTCTGCATCAGAACCGGATCGCGATAAGCGAGCAAGCGTGCTGGTCCCTGATCCTTCGATCCCTCGCCCGCAATCATGTAAGTCGCGACCGTCCACGGCGATCCTGCAAAGCCGAGCATTGTGACCTTGTCGGAGATCATCGCGCGCGTTTGACGCACCGTTTCGTAGATCGGATCAAACCGCTCGGGCGCCGCTGTGAAATCCGCAAGCGTTTTTTCGACCAGAGTTGGGCTGAGTTTCGGCCCCTCGCCTGCCAGAAATTCCAGACCTTGCCCCATCGCATGTGGCACAATCAGAATATCGGAGAATAGGATAGCTCCATCAAATCCGAACCGCCGGATCGGTTGAACCGTGATCTCCGCAGCCGCCTCGCTGTCATAGACCAGCTCGAGAAACCCCCCTTTTTCCGCGCGAAGTTCACGATATTCAGGCAGATAGCGGCCAGCCTGACGCATGAGCCAGACAGGAGCGATTTCAGGTTTGGCACCCTTCAGGGTATCGAGCAACGGACCGGGCATAGAGTTCCTCTAATCAAATATATAATATTTTTAATAGGGTTGATGGTGTTTGTTGGCCCTGTGGAAAGCGGGAATTGCCACCCTCTGCCCGATTTCTCCCGCCATGAACAGAACAAGTTGGCAGATGCGAATCCGCACATTCGCGTCGTCAAGCAAGAGCTATCCACGCTGTCCCCAGCCTGTCGAAAGTCACGGCTGCCTGTTCGGAAATGATCCGGCGAACTTCGCTTTAGCGGGCAGGAAAATCCATACCCGGCTTGTCGACGATTCTCTCCCGTGGTTTATGCGCCCGTATATCCACAAGCGGCTTCCTAACCCACGAATCGGCATCAACGCTTTTCATTATGGCTCGCACAAACTTGCATCTAGTCTCCGATTCAACCGGAGAGACGCTGGAGATGATCGCCAAAGCGGCTTTGGCGCAATTCGACGATCCCGAAGTGGCGCGCCATTTCTGGCCCATGGTGCGCTCGCTTCAGCATTTGGACCGGATTGTGCCAGAACTCGCCGACAATCCCGGCCTGGTCCTTTTCACTTTGGTCAATCCCGAGACGCGCGCGCGGCTGGAGGAGCATTGCCGTCACCTTGGCCTGCCCGCAGTGCCGGTGCTCGATCAGGTGACGGCATCGCTCGAAGTGCAGCTTGGTCAGGAAGCGCATGGCCGCCCGGGCCGCCAACACACGATGGACGATCACTATTTCAAGCGGGTCGATGCCATTCACTACACAATCGCGCATGATGACGGGATCGCGCATGAGGACTGGGAAGAGGCCGATGTGATCCTTGCTGGCGTGTCGCGCAGCTCCAAGACCCCGACCAGCATCTATCTGGCCAACCGCGGATACAAGACGGCAAATATTCCACTGGTGGTTGAAAGCCCGCCCCCAAAGGCACTTTTTGGTCTACGAAACCCTCTCGTTGTCGGGCTAACAACCGCCCCGGAGCGATTGGTGCAGATCCGCCGCAACCGATTGCTCTCGCTCAATGAGGGCACCGAGACCTCCTATGTCGACAATGAGCGGGTCAAGAGCGAGCTTCAGTTCGCGCGCCGGATGTTTGCTGACAACGGCTGGCCTGTCATCGATGTTACGCGGCGGTCGATCGAGGAAAGTGCGGCAGCGATTATCCGGCTGGTGCAAGAGCGAAAGCGTCGCGACAAACCGGTCGATGGTGTGTCCAAGCCGATATGAGTCAGTTGAACCGCCTGATCCTGGCTTCGAAATCCGCATCACGTAGGGCGATGCTCGATGCGGCTGGCGTCGAATATGAAGCGATTCCTGCAGAAATTGACGAACGCGGCGTTGAGGCCAGCCTCGAAGGCGTCGCTGCGCCGGACATCGCGGAGGCCCTGAGCGTGGCCAAGGCTTCGGCGGTGGCGCAGCTCCAACCAGACGCGCTGGTTTTGGGCAGCGATTCGCTGTTGGTTGTCGATGGAAAGCGGTTCGACAAGACTGTATCGCGCGAAAACGCCGCCGAACATCTGCGGTTTTTCTCCGGCCGAACGCTCGAATTGCACAGCGGAGCCGCTTTGATCCGTGGTGATACCTGCCTATGGAGCGGCGCAGAACTAGCCGAGCTTCGCGTGCGGGAACTGTCCGAAGCCTTTATCGAGCACTATCTCGAACGCGAATGGCCCGCTGTGGGTTACACCGTGGGGGTGTTTCGGATCGAAGCCATGGGCGTTCAATTGTTCGAGTCCATCACGGGCGATCAGTTTACTGTGCTGGGCATGCCCTTGCTCCCGGTGCTCGAAGCGCTGCGCGATGAGGGTGTCTTGGTCACATGACCACGCCCGCGCCCAAATCTTATGCCGAGGTGATTGGCGACCCGATCAGCCAATCCAAATCGCCAATTATTCACGAGTTTTGGCTCGAACAACTAGGCATTGATGCACGATATTCGGCACATCGTGTCTCAGCCTCCGGCCTCGCGGCATATCTCGAACAAAGACGGCAGGACCCAAATTGGCGCGGTTGCAATGTCACCATGCCGCTTAAGCTATCGATCCCGCCTTTGCTCGACACCATAGAGCCGCACGCGCAGGCGATCGGCGCGGTAAACACCGTCTATCGCGGCGAAAATGGCGCATTGATCGGGACCAACACCGATGTGGAGGGCTTTCTTGAGCCGCTCTCCGACGTCTTGGCGTCACAACACCTGTTTCGCATGGCGCGCATCATCGGGACCGGCGGGGCGGCCCGGGCCATCATCGCGGGACTTGCCCAGCACGGCTTTACGCTGGTGGTTGCCGGGCGCAATACAAGCAAAGCGCGCGCTCTGCTCGATGAACTGGCGCCCGATGGCGAGCACCACACGCCGCTGCTCGAGCATTTTGCTGAAAAGACAGATTTCGTCTTTGATGATCGCGAGGGGTGTCTGGATCTCGTGGTCAACGCCTCGCCGCTTGGAATGACCGGACAGCCACCTCTGACATTCGATATGAGCCACACGCCTCCGCGCAGCATAGTCTATGATATCGTGACGGATCCTGAAGAAACGTCGTTTCTGCGCGCGGCGGAAGATGCAGGGCTACAAACCATCGGTGGAATGGCAATGCTGGTGGGGCAGGCGGCGACCGCGTTCGAGCGATTCTTTGGTCAAAAGCCGCCGCGCGAGTTGGACGGCGACCTATACGAGAAACTGCGCGCATGACTGAACCCGACACAGCGTCCACCAAACGACCCCTGTTAGTCGGCTTGACCGGCTCAATCGGCATGGGAAAATCGACCGTCGCCGATATGTTTGAAGCCGCTGGCGTGCCAGTGTTTGACGCCGACGCAGAAGTGCGCGCAATGCAAGGGCCAGGAGGAGAATTGGTCGCGGCCATCGAAGAGGCCTTCCCCGGATCAACCGGAGCGGACGGCGTAGACCGCGACGCTTTGGGAAAGCATGTCTTCGCCGACAAAGATGCCCTCGCCCGCCTTGAAGCCATTGTTCACCCTGCTGTCGGCGCGAAACGCGCGCAGTTCCTGACCGACAATGCCTCCGCTCCGATGATTGTGTTCGACATCCCGCTCCTGTTCGAGCGCGGGGGCGAGAAAATGCTCGATGCGGTGGTTGTCGTCTCGGCTCCGGCGGACGTTCAGCGCGAACGCGTGCTCGCCAGACCCGGAATGACCGTGGAAAAATTCGAACACATCCTCGGGCTCCAAGTGCCCGACGCCGAAAAGTGCGAGCGCGCCGACCACATTATCGACACCGGAACCAGCCTTGCCGAGACAAAGCTGGCGGTCGAAGCGCTGATCGCAACGCTGCGGCAGGGCAAAGACTGACCGCTCACCCCCCGCCCGTTTCAAACCCTACTTGCGAAATCGCAAAATTGGGCGGATAGTCACCAGAATGCGTGAGATAGTTTTCGACACCGAAACCACCGGACTAGACCCCAAGACAGGGGACCGAATGGTCGAAATAGGGTGCGTCGAGATGGTTGGCCGGGTGGCGACTGGCGAGACCTACCACGCTTATTACAATCCCGAACGCGACATGCCCGCCGCCGCCGAAGCGGTGCACGGGTTGTCGATCTCGTTCCTCGAAAACAAACCGCTCTTTGCTGATACAGCTCAGGAATTGCTCGATTTTCTCGGGGATGCGCCGCTGATCGCGCACAATGCGGGTTTTGATTTCGGCTTTCTCAACGCCGAGCTGGAGTTGATCGGGCGCGAACCGATCTCGCTCGACCGTATGGTCGACACCGTCGCGCTGGCTCGCAAACGCCATCCCGGCGCGAAGCTCTCGCTCGATGCGCTTTGCACGCGATATGGGATCGATCGCAGCCACCGGGTGAAGCACGGCGCATTGCTCGATGCGGAATTGCTCGCTCAGGTCTATGTTGAGCTGACCGGAGGGCGTCAGATTGGCCTTGAGCTGGCCGCCGAACCCACCGCGACCCCCGCGCAAAAGACCGAGCGCTCGGCGGCAGAAACATCGACCACCCCCACCCGCCGCAGACGTGAACCGCGTCCGCATACAGCCAGCGCCGAAGAACTCGCGCGGCATCACGAATTTATTTCGGGGATCAACGACGCAATATGGGCGCGCTGATTCGCTTCGGGAGCGAGATCGGGCTGCCTTGGACAGGCAATTTGGAGGAGGCAATCATATATGGACATTCGGGTTTCGGGGCATCAGGTCCAAACCGGCAACGCGCTGCAAGAGCACGCGGCGGACCGGCTTGAGGGGATTGTCGAGAAGTATTTTGACCGCGCTCTCACCTCGCACGTGACCTTTGGCAAGGCAGGCGCCGGAGCGTTCAAGTGCGATATCGTAACCCATGTCAAACAAGGGCTTATCCTGAAGGCTCAGGGAAACGCCCATGATGCCCATGTCGCGCTCGATGATGCGGCGACCAAGATCGAAAAACAGCTGCGCCGGTATAAACGCCGTCTGCATGATCGCCACGAACAGGCCGACTTTGCGCGCGCGGAGGAAGAAGCGGCCTACACAATATTCGCCTCGGACGAGAGCGAAGAAGAAATCACCGTAGACGCGCCACCCGTGATTGCGGAAACCAGCACCTACATTCCCACCTGCAGCACCGCCGACGCGGTTATGATGCTCGATTTGCGCGATACGCCCGCGCTGTTTTTCAAAAATGCTGGCACCGAGCGGCATAATATGGTTTACCGCCGCTCCGATGGATCGATCGGATGGGTCGAACCGCGCTAGGACTTTGTAAAACGCCCTGTGGCAAAGCCCTTTGGCAGTGCCCGAGCGACACACAAACGGTCCAGCCCGTGACATAGCTTGAACACACGTCCCCCTTAACGGCGGTGTCGGCGACGCATTGGGCATGGCGCGAGAGAAACACGGGATTTTCGAAGTAGTTATGAACGTCAATTTTGTATTGCTCCCCGAAGCGGTTGCCCTGAGCCGCGTTGAAACCAAGCACCAGGTGCTCGAAGCGGTCTCTGACCTGTTTGCCACCGCTTATGGTGTTGATGCGGGCTCCATTTGCGAAGGGCTCGAACAGCGCGAAGCGCTTGGAAGCACCGGGTTCGGGCGCGGCGTTGCGATCCCCCATTGCCGCAGCGATCAGGTGAAGCGTCCGGCGGTTGTTTTGCTCAAACTGGAGCAGCCGGTCGATTTCGCCGCAGCGGACAGCGCTCCGGTTTCGCTGGTTTTCGGCCTTGTCTCGCCCGAAGGCGCGGGCGCTGCGCATCTGCACACGCTCGCGGCGATTTCGCGCCCCACTCGCGATGAAGCCCTGCTGCAATTGCTGCTCGATGCGCCCGAGCCCGATGCGCTTTATTCGGTGCTGACCAATCAGTTCCTGCGTGATGCCGCCTGATCCAGCGCAAAAGGCTGGCGAAGCCATGAGTGCGAGCGGAGCCGATCTGCATTATCGCGCGCTGGAACGGCTTTATGCTTCCGCGCCAATCAACGATAAATTCGCCTCGACCCTCGAGATTCCCGGGGAGGGCCTGTCGCGGCTGCGCTTTACCATCGGCGAGGACGTTCACCACGCGGCGGGCGCAGCGCACGGGACTATTTATTTCAAGATGCTCGACGATGCGGCTTTCTACGCGGCCAACACCATGGCGACCGACCGCTTTCTGCTCACAACCAGCTTCAACCTGCATTTCACCAAGCCGGTGCGCGCGGGCGAGGTGATTGCCGAGGGTAAGTGGGTCAGCGGAAAGCGCCGGGTTTTTGTCGCCGAAGCGCGTCTGATTGACGAGGAAGGCGACGAGATTGGGCGCGGCACCGGCACCTTTATGCGTTCGCGTATCGCGCTGTCGGGCCTGCCCGGATATTCCACTCTCCCCGACGGCTCCGTATCCTGAAATGAGCACCCGCTTGCCTGCGAAACTCGAAGTGGGCGCGATTCTCCGTCTGGCGGAGGCGCAGGGCGGAATGGGAGTTGTGCTCAACAAAGGCGAGCCGGATGCCGGGACGATTCTGATCGTAACCATATGTCGCGGACGTAACGCCGAACTTTACGAAAGAATGCCGCAGCTCGACGGATCACGCTCTTTTGTGCGCACAAAATCTCAAGACACTGAAAAACCGAAAGAATTTTCCGAGTATATTCAGCGCCGCAGCCAGCAGGATCCCGATATTTGGGTTTTGGAGGTGGATGTCGACGCGCCAGAACGCTTCATCGCAGAATTGCCGGATTAACTTGACCGAAACGTAAAGCACCCTATCTGCGCGCCCACTTCCTCATGCGGAGGCCTGCGGGTGAGCAATTCGGCTCATTCAATGGCACGCAGACGGGGAGCAGCCGGTAGGCAAACGGACCATCCTCTCCAACCCCCGCGTAACACGCAACAGGTCCCGCCTGCGACGGAGCTCGCTCACCGCTCAAAATGAAGATAAAATGAGTCGCAAGACATATTCTTTGAGTGCTGTCGCTATTGTCGCCACAGCCAGCTTGAGTTTCTCCAGCGCCGATGGCGCGGGAGCCTTTGCTCAGGACGCCGCTGCCGATGCATTGGATTCAGAAATTCAAGCCGATGCTGCCCCCGAAGCGGTCATCGAGATTATGCCCGAGGCAGTCGAAGAAGATGCGCCGGTGTTTGTTTCCGAACCAGTTGTTCAGGACCTGCCCGAGCCGGTTGAAACGCCCTCCCCCGCAGCCGTCAACGCCAATTCGTTGCGCGACCTTGTCGCTCAGGTCGACAAGACCAGCCAGTGGAGTGACCAAATGCAGTGCCTCGCCGGTGCTGTCTACTTCGAAGCGCGCGGTGAGCCGCTCGCCGGTCAGCTCGCGGTCGCCGAAGTTGTGATCAACCGCGCCGATGATCGCCGCTTCCCAGCCAGCTATTGTGGTGTTGTCTACCAACGCGCGCAGTTTTCGTTCGTGAAGAACGGCCGGATGCCGCGCATCAAGACCAATTCCGCCGCGTGGAACCGCGCCAAGGCCATCGCGCGCATCGCTCATGAAAATATGTGGGACGCCGAGATCGGCCAAGCGGTCTACTTCCACGCGAAATATGTCCGCCCCTCGTGGAGCCGTCGCAAGACCCGCACCGCGCAGATCGACACGCATATCTTTTACCGCTGATTTTCGGCATACCCTCAAGAAAAGCCCCCGCCAGCATCGCCTGCCGGGGGTTTTTTCGTGGGATCGCTTGGGGTCTAGTCGCGCAGTTCTGCCCAGACAGGCGCATGGTCGCTGGCTTTCTCGCGCCCGCGATGTTCGCGATCAACGCCCACGGCTTGCAACCGGTCTGCCAACTCGGGCGAAAGCAGGACGTGATCGATACGAAAGCCGTGATCGCGCTGCCACGCGCCTGCCTGATAGTCCCAATAGGTCCACACCCCTCCCCTCGGATTGAGAGTGCGCATGGCATCGGTCCATCCATCGCTTAGCAGTGTCGCGTATGCGGCACGGCTTTCGGGCTGCATCAAGGCATCGGGTGCCATGGCCTTGACCGAATACGTGTCATCATCCTCGGGAATGACATTGTAATCGCCCAACACCGCTGCGGGCACTTCCTCGGCCCAGATCTCTGCCATGCGTGCGCGCAGTTTCTCCATCCAAGCGAGCTTGTAGTCGAATTTCGGCCCGGGATGCGGGTTGCCATTGGGCAGGTAGATGCACACGATCCGCGTTGCCGGTTCGCCATCGCGCGCCAAATCGACCTCGAGATAGCGCGATTGCTCGCCCTCCCCTTCCTTCGGTCCGTTGATGCCGAGACCGCGCTGGACTTCCTTTGGCGGCGCAAATCCCGCTTCGCCATCGGTCAGGATGGCGACGCCGTTAAAGCTTTTCTGCCCGTGCCAGACCGCGTGATAGCCCAACTCCTCAAATTCGGAGGCGGGAAAGCCCTCGTCTTGACTCTTGATCTCCTGCAAACAGGCGACCGAGGGGC
>JBCCOF010000101.1:0-9894 GCA_039025455.1 Pseudomonadota bacterium
CTCACCGGATCACCGTCATAATCAAAGAAAGTGCCATCATCGAAATAGATGCGGTAAAACGGCAGGATCGGGATGATATCGAGATATTTGCTGGTGTTCGGCCCACCGGAAATTCCGCTGCGCACCCGCACATCGTCACCCAGCACGTGCGGGGGGAAATCCGGCTCGTCGAGCTTCGGCTTATCGCGTTCAAGGCTGAACAGCTCTTCGATAAAATGCGGCACCGTCAGGACGGTTGGACCCATGTCGAAGGTAAAGCCATCTTCGCGGCGCACATAGGCCCGCCCGCCGGGTGCATCGAGTGCTTCGACGATCTGGCTGTCAAAGCCGAGACTTTGTAGCCGCATGGCGCACGAAATGCCGCCAATTCCCGATCCGATCACAATCGCGGTCTTGCGAGGGGCCCTTGTTCCCTCGGACTCCGCAAGTTCGGCATCAGATCCAAAGTCATTATCGATCAACATCTTCGCTACCTTTTGGTAAGGGCCACCGGGGCAAAAACCCGCCGAAAGCTCAACATTTCGACCCGTCTGTCTGCGCGCCGATCACAGCCTGCATTAGGGACAGCGAAAAGGCGCTGGGAAGGTTCCAAAAAGGACCGTGATGACGGCAGGAACGCGCCAATCTCCCCCACTAACGGCTTTTCTCACGCTACTTTTCTCTGGGCATCCGATAGGGCAGCATGAACTGCACGATGGGTGAGGCAAAACGGCGCATGTCGAGGCTTTCCTGAACCGCGACCACATCTTCGCCGTACAATTGCGAGGACAACTCCGAGCGAGCGTAGAACGGGGTGTCTTCCCACGTCCGGCGCACTTCGGCGACGCCGATCTGGGAGCGTGTGCGGCGTTCTATGCGCCATTTGCTGCTGGGCAAGGCCGCGACGGGTGGCAGGTCGATCTCGTCGGGAATACCGGCGGCGTTAAAGCGGATGGCGCTGGCGAACAAAGACCCGTCGCCGCGCTCGCCTTCGTAACAGACCACCGCGCCTTTCTTCATATGCGCGCGCGACCAATGCCAGACCTTGAAGCCGTCTTCGAGCGGCTCGCTGCCGCGATTGTGGTCGAAATAGCCGCTGCCGTTCCACGACACGCCCGGCTCGTCCATTTCCACCTCGACCCGCGCGCGCGGGGCCATGCAGTGCCAGATGTGCTTCGCCGCCGAATCAAGCGCGAAAGAAGAAGGGTTCAGCGCCTCGGGGATCACGCGGACCTTGCCGCGCACTGGCCGGCGGAACGGGTTGAACAGCCGCTTGTCGCGCTCTTCTATCTCGACCTCCAGAACATTGCCGTCCCAGTGCACCGCGCTTGGTCCGATCACGAGGTTCTTTGCATCGCGGGTCACATCGGCGCGCGGGCGCTCGGTCATCACCCAGCGGCCATTGGGGCCATACATCGCCACATTGAGGCACGCATGGTCGAGCGGGTCGCTGCGTCCGCTGCGCTTGTAATAGGGCGAGAAAACGCTGCCCAGAAACGCGATAATAGTCAGCCCGTGCTGCCCGTCTGCGCTGATCGCATCGATGTACCACCAGGTGTATCCACCCGCTGGAACCTCTTCATGGAAGCGAGGTCCCGTTCGATTGTGCGCGCGGCCAACTGCCCGGACAAGGCGGCCATCGGGACCCCGGCTGATGGATGGGTGCTCCCCCCCGCGCAATAAAGCCCCGGAATTCTCGTTCTGGGCCCCTGTCGCAGGAAGGAGGCCGCCCAGCCGTGTGATGCTCGCCCATAAAGGGCTCCGCCCGTTGCCGGGAACAGCCCCTCCCACTCCTGCGGGGTGGCCAGCTCGTGCGGCATCGGATGCTCCAGCTCCAGCCCGCTGCGTGCCAGTGTGGCTCTCATGGCTTGATCGCATTGCTCTCGCTCCTCGGGTGAATAGGTGTGGATGTCGCCATTGGCAGGCGCGTTGACGATGATCTGGATGCGTTCGCGCGTTCCCGCTGGCAGCGGGTCGGCATTGGCCCGCGCGCTGCGGTCTTGCGCGCAGATATATACGCTGGGATCACTGGGCGGCAGGCCGCCCATGATCTCGCGAAATTCGCGCTCGTAATCGGGGGAGAAAAAGACGTTGTGGTGCTGAAGGTCGAAACCGCTCGCCTTGGCATGGGCGAACCACACCAGCGCGGAAAAGGACCGCTTCTCGCGCTTGAGCGGCTTCACCGCGCGCTGCGCCTGACGGCCGAACTTGCCCACCGCGAGCGCGGAAGGATCGGCGTTGCAGATCACGCTGTCGGCGGCGAATTGCTCGCCATTGACCAGCCGCACCCCGCTGACGCCGCGCGTATCAGTAAGGATTTGCGCCGCAGCCGTGCCCATTTTGAAACGCACGCCCTTGGCTTTCGCCAGATCGCGCAGGGCATTGGCCAGAGCGTTAATCCCGCCCTCGATCAGCCACACGCCCTTGGCCTCGACATGCGCGATCAGCATCAGCGTGGCTGGCGCATCGAAGGGCGATGATCCGCAATAAGTGGCGTAGCGGCCGAACAATTGCTGAAGCCGGGGATCGGGGAAGAACCCGCCCAGCGCTTTCCACATGCTTTGATGCGGGCGCATCGTCGCGAAGGCATCAAACCGGTGAAGGCCGATGCGCCAAAGCAGCGGCAAAGGCGTGCTGACATTGTCACCGCGCAGCATCGGCTTGTCGAGCACGTCGAACATTTCCCGAGTCGCCTTGCGGAAATCGCGAAAGCCGCGCGCCGCCTCGGCGCCTGCGAAATCGCCCACCGCCTCTTCGCTGCGAACAGGATCGGCGAACAGGTCGAGGTTCGCCCCTTCCCTCCATGAATGGCGCGCGATCACCTCTGCCTGACGGATTTTGACATAGTCATCGAGCCGCGCGCCGCATTCGTGAAAGATCGCGTCAAACACGTCGCGCAGGGTGAAAACCGTCGGGCCAGCGGCCACACGCTGACCATCGACTTCGACCGTACGGGCCTTGCCGCCAACCCAATCTTCTTTTTCGACGAGGGTGACATCATGGCCGCGCGCAGCCAGCAGCGCGGCGCTGGCCAGCCCGCCCATTCCGGCTCCGATAATGACGGTGCGATTGGTCAACTTTCCCCCTCAAACTGCTTGTGAGATCACAATTCCATTGACCTTGTCATATCATCTGTCCAACAAAATGGACATATGGCAAGCAATTTTCCGGATAAGTGATGGGTTGGACTGATTTTAAGGTCGGCTATATCAAGCGCCGGAATGCCACTTTCGGGCATCCGAGGTTCCAGTATTGGGCGTCCAAGCTGCCGCTCATCCGCATCATCGCAAAGAACCGCGCGGGCGGCGCGTTCGACCTTGTGGCGGGATTTACCTATTCGCAGATCCTGCGCGCCACGGTCGAGAGCGGGCTGTTCGAGGTCTTGAAGCAGGGTCCGATTGGCGCGGCTGACGTGGCGCGGCAAATCGACCTTTCCGAGGAGGCGGCCTTGTGCCTGCTGCGCGCAGGACGGGCGCTGCAATTGACCGAGGAACCCGGCCCCGATCTGTGGATGCTCGGCGAGCAAGGCGCAGTTCTGGCGGAAGACAAGGGCGCGCAGGCCATGATCCGGCACCACCGCCTGCTCTATCGCGACTTGCTTGATCCGCTGGCGCTGTTGCGGGCCGAGCGCAAAGAACCGACCGAACTCTCGCGCTACTGGTCCTATGCGGGCGCGCTGCACGGCGCGGCGGAGCGCGGGGAGGAAACGTCGGAATATTCCGAGCTGATGGCGACATCGCAGCATTTTGTCGCGGACCAAGTGCTCGCATCGTTCAAGTTCCCGGCCCGAGCGCGGCTGCTCGACGTTGGCGGCGGGCACGGCGCGTTTCTGAAGCGGATTGGCGAGCATTACCCCGATCTGCAACTGGGTTTGTTCGACCTGCCCGAAGTGGCGGAAACCGGCGCGGCAAAGCTGGCCGAGGCCGTGGGCGCTGAGCGGGTGGCTGCGCATCCGGGCAACTTCTTCGAGGACCCGATCCCCACCGGCTATGAAATAGTCTCGTTGGTCCGCATCCTGCACGATCACGACGACGAGCCGGCGATGGCTCTGCTGCGGAATATCCACAAGAGTCTCAGCCCCGGCGCGCGCCTGATGATCGCCGAACCGATGGCGCAGATTCCCGGCGCGGAAGGCATGGGAGAGGCGTTTTTCGGGCTTTATTTGTGGGCCATGGGCTCGGGTCGCCCCCGCAGCCCCGAGACAATCCGCCAAATGCTGCGCGAAGCGGGCTTTTCCAGCACTCGCTCCGTCGCAACCCTGCAACCGGTCAACGCCAGTTTGATCGTAGCGCGAGCGTGACGTCAGATTTGTCCAATGTAATTGACACTTAACTCTGTGAGGCGTAGCAAACACGCAGGAAATCGCATTTTACCTGAATTGCACGAGTCGTAGGGGGCGACTTGCGCATCAGATTCTGGGCCAAAGAGGGGAAGAAACACGCGCATGAACTCGCTGGCTGTCATACTTGAAGGACCCGAGCGCCTCGCGCTGCGGGCGCTTGAGTTGCACGCCGTGAAGGATGCCGATGTTCTTGTCGATGTGATGTGGAGCGGGATCAGCTCGGGCACAGAAAAGCTGCTTTTCACCGGACGAATGCCCGAATTTCCCGGCATGGGTTACCCGCTGGTCCCCGGCTATGAGTCGGTTGGCCGGATTGTTGACGCAGGCAAGGATGCTCGCGGGCGAATTGGCGAATGGGTGTTTGTGCCCGGTGCCAATTGCTACACCGAAGCGCGCGGATTGTTCGGCGGAACGGCAAGTCAAGTGGTCGTGCCCTCGGCCCGCGCTTTGCCTGTGCCAAAGCAATTGGGCGAGCAAGGAGTGCTCTGCGCTCTCGCCGCCACGGCGCTGCACGCCATTAATGGTGGCACTGTCCCCGACCTTATTATCGGGCACGGCGTCCTCGGGCGCTTGCTCGCGCGGCTGACCGTGGCTTTGGGCAAGCCCGCCCCCACTGTCTGGGAAACCAGCGAGGGACGCCGCACCGGCGCGCAAGGCTATTCAGTGGTCGATCCCGAAGTGGACGAACGCCGCGACTACGCCTCGATCTATGATGCAAGCGGCGATGCCGCGATTATCGACGCAGCGGTTCCACACCTCGCCAAAGGCGGGGAAATCACGCTTGCGGGCTTCTACGCCGAGCGTGTCAATTTCGCCTTCCCGCTGGCCTTCATGAAGGAAGCGCGGATGCGGATTGCCGCCGAATGGCAACCAGCCGACCTAGAGCAAACGCTTTCACTGATCGAAAGCGGCGCGCTCGACCTGTCGGGCCTCATCACCAACAGCCGCCCGGCCGAAGACGCGCTTGATGCCTATCCCCAGGCATTCAGCGACCCGGCCTGCCTCAAAATGGTTCTCGATTGGAGCGACGCCGCATGAGTTTAGATTTGCAAACCGAAGCGCTGCGCGACGAAGCCAGTCAGGAGCCGGATCCCGTCCACACCGGCGAAGTGACCAAGGAAACGCAGGTCATCGCGATTTACGGCAAAGGCGGCTCGGGCAAGAGCTTCGCCCTGTCCAATCTCAGCTATATGATGGCGCAGCAGGGCAAGCGCGTATTGCTCATCGGCTGCGACCCCAAATCGGACACGACCAGCCTGTTGTTCGGCGGCAAAAGCTGCCCGACGATTATCGAAACCTCCTCCAAGAAGAAACTCGCCGGCGAAGAAGTCACCATCGAGGATGTGTGCTTCCAGCGCGACGGCGTCTTTGCGATGGAGCTTGGTGGGCCCGAAGTCGGTCGCGGTTGCGGCGGGCGCGGGATCATCCACGGGTTTGAACTGCTCGAAAAGCTGGGCTTTCACGAATGGGGCTTTGATTACGTCCTGCTCGACTTCCTTGGCGATGTGGTGTGCGGCGGGTTCGGCCTGCCGATTGCCCGCGACATGTGCCAGAAAGTAATCCTGGTCGGATCGAACGACCTGCAATCGCTCTATGTCGCCAACAATGTCTGCCACGCGGTCGAATATTTCCGCAAGATGGGCGGCAATGTCGGCGTGGCCGGGATCATCGTTAACAAGGATGACGGCACCGGCGAAGCGAAAGCTTTTGCCGACGCGGTCGATATTCCGGTCCTGACAGCGATCCCGGCGGACGAAGATATCCGTCGCAAATCTGCAAATTACCAGATCATCGGCAAGCCGGGCGGCGAATGGGCGAGCCTGTTTGAAGCGCTCGCGGAAAATGTCGCCAGCGCGCCGCCGACCCAGCCCGCTCCGCTCGATCAGGATGGCTTGCTCGACCTGTTCAGTCCCGAAGACACAGGCGGCGATATCGAATTGGTTCCCGCAACGCAGTCCGACATGCGCGGCGGCATTTTCGAAGAAAAACCATCACTTGAAGTGATTTACGACGAGCTCTGATCTGACCAAGAAAACCGCCTCGACTTCGGCAAAAGCCACCAAGACCGCGCAGCGCGCTGCGGACCGGCTCGACTTGTCTTTCGACAAGCCAGAGAGTGTCGGCGCGGACTCAGGCGCGGGCGATCATCCGGTGCTCGAAGCCAAAAAGGCTGCGGCACGCAAGATGCTCGAAGCACGCGCGGCCCAGTCCATGGAGATCGAGGAACGCAAGGCCGCAGAGGCCGAAAAGGCGGCTTCCAATGATGCTCCCGATGAAGGATCGGCATCAGGCTGCCATGGCGGCAAGGACAAAATGCTCGAAGCGGCGCGCAAGGCGGGCAAGAGCGATATTCTTGACCAATATGCTGCGGATTATCCGGTCGATCCGGACAAAGGCCCACACGACCAGCCGCAAAGCATGTGCCCCGCCTTCGGGTCTCTGCGGGTCGGCCTGCGGATGAAGCGCACCGCGACGGTGCTCTCGGGCAGCGCGTGCTGCGTGTACGGGCTCACCTTCACATCGCATTTCTACGGCGCGCGCCGCACGGTCGGCTATGTGCCCTTCTCTTCCGAAACGCTCGTCACCGGCAAGCTGTTCGAGGATATAAAGGAAGCGGTCGAAGACCTCGCCGATCCCGAGAAATACGACGCGATTGTGGTCACCAATCTGTGCGTGCCCACCGCCAGCGGCGTCCCGCTGCGGCTGCTCGCGGACCAGATCAACGGCGTGCGGATCATCGGCATCGACGTGCCGGGCTTTGGCATTCCGACCCATGCCGAGGCGAAAGATGTGCTCGCGGGCGCGATGCTGAAATATGCGCGCGAAGAAGTGGCCGCGGGGCCGGTTGCCGCTCCCAAAGAGCGCTCCGACAAGCCGACTGTCGCCCTGCTCGGCGAGATGTTCCCGGCTGACCCGGTGGTGATCGGGCAAATGCTCGAACCGCTCGGCCTTGCCGCCGGGCCGGTTGTGCCCACGCGCGAATGGCGCGAGCTGTATTCGGCGCTCGATTGCTCGGTCGCCGCCGCCATCCACCCGTTCTACACCGCGAGCATTCGCGAATTCGAAGCCGCCGGTCGCCCGGTCATCGGCTCGGCCCCTGTCGGCGCGGATGGCACAGCGGCCTGGCTGCAATCGCTCGGCGACACGCTCGGCCTCGCGCAGGACAAGGTTGACGGCGTGAAGAACGCCATGATCGGTGCTTGCAAAGGCGCGCTCGCGCAAATGCCGATCAAGGGCCGGATCACGGTTTCGGGCTATGAAGGCTCGGAATTGCTGGTCGCGCGCCTGCTCGTCGAAAGCGGCGCGGATGTGCCCTATGTTGGCAGCGCCTGCCCGCAGACACGCTGGTCCGATGCGGATCGCGAATGGCTCGAAGCGAAGGGCGTGCAGGTCAATTACCGCGCCAGCCTCGAAGAGGACATCGCGGCGATTGAGGAATTCCGCCCCGACCTCGCCGTTGGCACCACTCCGGTGGTCCAGCACGCAAAGGCAAAGGCGATCCCGTCGCTCTATTTC
Source organism: Pseudomonadota bacterium (assembly GCA_039025455.1). Taxonomy (GTDB): domain Bacteria; phylum Pseudomonadota; class Alphaproteobacteria; order Sphingomonadales; family Sphingomonadaceae; genus Erythrobacter. Next base: position 7,838 of record JBCCOF010000101.1, read on the forward strand.
ACCAACCTTATCTCGGCCCGCCCGCTGATGGGTCCGGCAGGGGCAGGCAGCCTCGCAACCGTGATCAACGCCGCGATGGGCAACAAAGAGCGCTTCGACAAAATGCGCGATTTCTTCGAAGGCGTCGGCTCCGAGCACGCCGCCGGCGTGTGGGAGGAAACTCCGGTCGACCGCCCGAAATTCCGCAAGAAATATGCAGCTTTGAACGAAGCGGCGCGCAAGGCGTCCGAGGCGGTGGGCACATGACCCTTGTCCTCGATCACGGCGCTGTTTGTTTAGTCGCGATCTCTGGTCGTGCGGGAGGTGAGGCATGACCTTGGTTCTCGATCACGACAGGGCAGGCGGATATTGGGGCGCAACCTACGTCTTCACGGCGGTCAAGGGCCTGCAGGTCATCATTGATGGCCCGGTGGGTTGTGAAAACCTGCCGGTGACCAGCGTGCTCCACTACACCGACGCGTTGCCTCCGCATGAATTGCCTATCGTGGTGACGGGCCTTGCCGAAGAAGAGCTTGGCAAAACCGGAACCGAAGGCGCGATGAAGCGCGCGTGGGAAACGCTCGACCCAGAACTTCCCGCAGTGGTCGTGACCGGCTCGATTGCCGAGATGATCGGCGGCGGCGTCACGCCAGAAGGCACCAATATCAAACGCTTCCTGCCGCGCACGATCGACGAGGATCAATGGCAGAGCGCTGACCGCGCGCTCACTTGGCTGTGGACCGAATTTGGGCCCAAGAAGATGCCCAAATTGAAGGAGCGCAAAGAAGGCGACAAGCCCGTCGTCAACATCATTGGCCCCTCTTATGGCATGTTCAACATGCCTAGCGATTTAGCCGAGATCCGGCGGCTGATCGAAGGCATTGGCGCTGAAATCGGCGTGGTCTTTCCGCTCGGCTGTCACCTTGCTGATATCCGCAAGCTCGGCATGGCGGATGCCAATGTCTGCATGTACCGGGAGTTTGGACGCAATCTTTGCGAAACGCTTGAGCGGCCCTACTTCCAGGCGCCCGTTGGGCTTACGAGCACCACCAAGTTCCTGCGCGCGCTGGGCGAAGAACTCGGGCTTGACCCCGAGCCCTTCATCGAGCGCGAGAAGCATACCACAATCAAGCCCCTATGGGATCTGTGGCGCTCGGTGACACAGGATTTCTTCGGCACCGCAAGCTTCGGCATTGTCGCCAATGAGACCTATACGCGCGGCATTCAGCACTTCCTCGAAGACGATATGGGCCTACCCTGCTCGCTCGCCTTCTCGCGCTGCGCCGGGGTCAAGCCGGTGAATGAAGACGTGCGCGCGGCCATCCGCGAGAAAGCGCCGCTGATCGTCTTTGGCAGCTATAATGAGCGCATGTATCTGGCCGAGGCCCAAAGCGCTTCGCCCGGCGGGCATGGACCGCAATCGACATTCATCCCGGCAAGCTTCCCAGGCGCTGCCATCCGCCGCCACACCGGCACGCCCTTCATGGGCTATGCGGGTGCGACTTATCTGGTTCAGGAAGTGTGCAACGCGCTGTTTGATGCGCTCTTCCATATCCTTCCGCTCGGAACGGAAATGGACAAGGGCGAGGCAACGCTCGCTCGCGGCGCAGATCATGACCGCGCAAAAGCGCAGGCAAGCGAAGATCAAGGGCTCACTGATTTGACCTGGGACAATGACGCCAAGGCCCTACTCGATAAGCTCGTAGAAAAGCAGCCCGTGCTGGTTCGCATTTCAGCCGCGAAACGCCTGCGCGACGCCGCCGAGCTCAAAGCGCGCCAGCGCGGCCAGGCCAATGTCGATGCCCGCTGCCTTGAAGAATTCGCAAGCGGAGCTGTGCTGGAAGGAGAGAGCGCATGAATGCGACCCTTTCCATGCCGCTGCCACGCCCAACCCAATTGCCACGACGCCATTCGGGCCCGTGGCCAACCCAATCCCCGTGGGGGATCACGCGGGGATGCCGACGGAGGTTCACCCCTCCTAATACCCAACTGATACGGAGACTTAACAATGGTTGATCCGACTCCCGGTGAGCGCATCGGCACTTACCTGACGCCTGAGGAGGCGCAGGAAATCCATA
>JBCCOF010000102.1:0-9703 GCA_039025455.1 Pseudomonadota bacterium
GCCCAAAAAGTCGCCTTATTATGCGTTCCATGAGGACAAGCTGACGCCAGCTGGCGGGTTTTCCTTTGACGGTCCGCTGGGCAAGTGGGATACCGCACAGCTTCAGCGCGGCTATGCCGTTTACAAGCAGGTCTGCTCCTCGTGCCACAGCATGAAGTATGTCGCGTTCCGCAACCTGACGGAAATCGGCTATTCCGAAGCGCAGGCTCGTGCGGAAGCAGCTTCGTGGAAGGTCCCAGGCCTCGATCCGGTAACTGGTGAAGCGACCCTGCGCGATGGTGAGCTGACCGATCAGTTCCCCAGCCCCTATCCGAACGAAATCGCGGCTCGCACGGCGAACAACAACGCCCTGCCGCCGGACCTCTCGCTGATCACCAAGGCGCGTGCGGATGGTTCGAACTACCTTTACTCGCTGATGCTCGGCTATGTTGAGCCGGATCCGGAAGATCTTGCGAAGGCGAAGGAATTGGCTGGCGGCGAGGAGTGGGAAACTCCGGCTGGTCTGTATTTCAACGAGCACTTCTACAACGCCAATATCGCGATGCCACCGCAGATCTATGACGATCTGATCACCTATGACGATGGCACGCCGGCGACCAAAGAGCAGCTTTCGGAAGACATCGCTGCGTTCCTGACCTGGACTGCAGAGCCGTCGCTGATCCAGCGCAAGCAAACCGGCTGGGCCGTCATTGGCTTCTTGCTGTTTGCAACGTTGCTGGCATTCCTGTCCTACAAGCAAATCTGGGCCGGTATGAAGCCGAAGAAGAAGTAAGCTTCTTCACTCAATGATATGCATGCAGCGCCCCATCGTCTCTTGCGGACGGTGGGGCGCTCTGCTTTGTGGGCGGTATGAGCGCACCGCACCTTAGCCCCGCCGAATTGCAAGCGCTTGTGCGCACCATTCCCGATTTCCCCAAGCCCGGGATCGAGTTCCGCGACATCACCACTCTGATCGGTCATCCGCAGGGCTTGTCGTCCAGCGTAGCGCATCTTGCCGCCCTGGCGTGCGAGGGCGGCGCGACCAAAATCGCAGGTATGGAGGCGCGCGGCTTTATCTTCGGCGCTGCGGTCGCGACGGCCTTGGGCGTTGGATTTGTGACTGTGCGCAAGCCAGGCAAACTGCCGATGCAGACCATCGGGATCGACTATGCGCTGGAATACGGCACTGACCGGTTGGAGATGGACCCTGGCGCGGTAGAGCAGGGCGAGCGCGTCGCAATCGTCGACGATCTGATCGCGACCGGAGGCACCGCGCTGGCGACGGTCGAGCTGTTGCGCAAAGCGGGCGCCGAGGTGAGCGAGGCCCTGTTCGTCATCGACCTGCCCGATCTGGGCGGTGCGGATAAGTTGCGCAGCGCTGACGTTAACGTGCGCACCTTGATAGAATTTGAAGGCGATTGACTTGGCCTTCGGGTGGGCGCTCGTTGACTGTTTCGGAACAGCCAGCGGTTCTGACGCATTGGTTATCCGAGGGCACACAGCAAACTGATGGAATCACAAGCACTTCAAATCGCTGCAATCGGCGCGCTCGGCATCGGGGCGCAGTGGGTTGCGTGGCGCACGGGCTGGCCAGCGATTGTGCTTATGCTTGCGGCGGGCTTTCTGGCGGGGCCAGTGGCAGGCGAGCTGGGCTTTCGCATCATCGACCCCGAAGCCGCCTTTGGCGACCTGCTCGAACCCGCGATTGGTATCGGCGTGGCTCTCATCCTGTTCGAAGGCGGGCTAAGCCTTGATCTCAGGGAATTGCGCCATTCGGGCAGCGCAGTGTGGAGGTTGGCCACCATAGGCGTGGCGGTTGGTTGGGCCCTTGGTGCGTTCGCTGCCAATGTGATCGGAGGCTTGGCATGGCCGGTCGCCATCCTGTTCGGCGGCATTCTGATCGTGACGGGTCCCACGGTCGTGATCCCGCTTCTGCGACAGGCCAATGTCCAGACACGCCCCAATTCGATCCTGAAATGGGAAGGCATCGTCAACGACCCGTCCGGCGCGCTCTGCGCGGTTATCGCTTACGAGTATTTTCGCCGTGTCAACGAAACGCCTGATGCCTCGCTGATTGGCGTGGTTCCCCCGCTTATCATTGCCGCAATTCTCGCCGGCCTTGTCGGATATGCAGCGGCGCGCTTGATCGCGTTTCTCTTTCCGCGCGGCGCGATCCCCGAATATCTCAAGGTGCCGGTGCTGTTCACCGCGGTGATTGGCGTGTTCGTGCTGACCAACAAGATCGAGCACGAAGCCGGTCTTGTCGCGGTGACCGTTATGGGCATCACTTTGGCCAACACGTCGCTCCATTCGATCCGCTCGATCCACCCGTTCAAGGAAAACGTGGCGGTCCTGCTGGTCTCGGGTATTTTCATCCTGCTTTCAGCCAGCCTGCAATGGAGTGATCTCAGCTATCTCGATCCGCGTCAGGAGGCTGGGATGCGCTTTATGCTCTTCCTGCTGGCATTGTTGTTCTTTGTGCGACCGCTGACGGTGCTGATTAGTCTTCTGGGTTCGAACGTCCCATGGAACGAGCGGCTTTTCATCGCGTGGATCGCGCCGCGCGGGATCGTGCTGGTCGCCATTTCCGGCCTGTTTGCCCTGCGGCTCTCCGATATCGGATACAGCGACGGGCAGGTCCTCACCGCACTCAGTTTTGCGGTCGTTGTCGTCACCGTTGTTGCGCATGGCTTCACGGTCAACACCGTGGCGCGCTTGCTGGGCGTGCAGGGCACGTCGCGACCCGGGGTCATCCTTGTCGGCTCGACCCCGTGGACCATCGCGCTGGCCAAGGAATTGCAAGCGCTTAAGGCGCCGGTGATGATCGTCGATCCCAGCTGGCAGAGCCTCAGCGCCGCGCGGCGCGAAGGGCTGCCCTATTATCACGGCGAAATCCTCAACGAAGCGACCGAGCACAATCTCGACCTGTCCCCGTTTCAGGTGCTCGTCGCGGCGACCGATAACGAGGCTTACAACGCACTGGTCTGCAACGAATTCGCGCACGAAGTGGGCCGGGACAGCGTCTACCAATTGGGTGAGAGTGCCGAAGAAGATGACAAACACGCGCTGCCCATGAGCATTCGCGGGCGGGCTTTGTTCGAAAGCGGCTTTGGCGTCACCGATGTCAGCGAGCGCCAGCGCGAAGGCTGGGTTTTTCGCAAGACCAAACTGTCCGATGAGTTCGACTTTGAAGATGCGCAGGAAAAGCTGCCGGAGAGCGGGAATATGCTGCTGCTGGTGCGAGGCAGCGGCACTCTGCGCTTTTTCACCCACGCCGCCCGCCCCGAACCGCGCGCAGGCGATGTGATCCTATCCTTTGTACCGCCGCAGATGAAATCGCCCGAAGAAGTAGCGGCCAAGCGCAAGGCCAAGGATGCGGGCAAGAATACCGAAAAGAGAGGGTCGCCCAGGCCGCAATCGAGTTAGGGGCGAGTTAGGATCAAGGACGATGAATACCCTGAAAGTGATCATAGCGGGCGCTGCAATGGCGGCTCTGGCAGGTTGCGGGCAATCCGCTGATGACGCCGCGCCAGACGAAGCTGCCGCCGATCCGACGCCGAGCCCCGAAGAACCGGTGTCGATCCTGCGGCCCGATGTCGAGCAACCCGAGGAGGAAGCCGCCACTCTGCTCGAGCCGCTCAACACCGTGATAGGCTTTCCTGACAGCGAGGCTGAACTCGATGCCGACGCGGTGGCCGCGCTTGAAGCGGTGCTCGAATCCGAGCAATTGGCGACCGGCGCTGGCGTTACCTTGCGCGGGCATAGCGATACAGGCGGGAGCGACGCATCAAACCTGCGCGCGTCGCAAATGCGCGCCGAAGCGGTTCGGGACTGGCTGATCGATCAGGGCGTCGCAGAGGATCGCATCGTCATCATCGCATTCGGAGAGCAAAATCCGGTGCAGCCCAATGCGCTGCCCGATGGCACGCCAAACGAAGCGGGGCGTGCGGCCAATCGCCGGGTCGAGGTGCTGATCGTGCCGCCCAAGGGAACTCTCGCCGCAAAGCCCGCGCCCGAGACCCCCGAGGAGCCGTCACCCGAGACCGGCGACTAACTCCAGGATTTGCGGCGCAAGTTCGGGGCGGCAGATTAGCAGGTCGGGCATGTAGGGGTCCTGCCGGTTATAGACCATCGGGCTGCCGTCAATCCGCGAACAGTGCAACCCATGCGCCAGCGCGACGGCTACCGGCGCGCAGCTGTCCCATTCATATTGCCCGCCAGAGTGCAGATAGACCTCTGCCTCGCCGCGGATCACCGCCATCGCTTTGGCCCCCGCGCTGCCCATCGGCACCAGTTCGCCGCCCATCGCGTCGCAAACCGCTTGCGCTTCGGCTGCGGGGCGCGAGCGGCTGACAAGGAAGCGGGGTTTTGCGGCGGCTTCGGGGAGGGTGACGGGAGCGTCGGTGCGCAGGACCACGCCGCCATCGAGACCTGGCAAGGCCACCGCGCCTGTTGTTGCCACTCCGCCTATTGAAAGCCCGACATGGACCGCCCAGTCGGAGCGCTCCTCGCCATATTCGCGCGTCCCATCGACCGGATCGACGATCCACACCCGTTCTAGCGAACAGCGCGCGGTGTCGTCCTTTTCCTCTTCGGATAGCAACCCGTCTTCGGGCCGCGCGGCGCGGATCGCGTGGCACAGAAATTCGTTCGCGGTCGCGTCACCAGCCTTGCCCAGCGCCTTCCCCTCAAACACGCCGCTATCGCGCACATCGATCAGAATGCGCCCCGCAATCGTGGCGAGGTGCGCGGCGAGTTCGGCGTCGGTCATGGTTGCGCTCATTTGAGGGGCATGATCTGCTGGATGATATAGTCCGCCGCTTCTGCTGGCGTCATATCGACGGTGTTCACGCGAATTTCCGGGTTCTCCGGCGCCTCATAAGGGCTGTCGATGCCAGTGAAGTTCTTGATCTTGCCGTCACGCGCCTTCTTGTAGAGGCCTTTGACATCGCGCGCTTCGGCCACATCAAGCGGCGTGTCCACGAACACTTCGATAAACTCGCCCTCGGGCAGCATGTCGCGCACCATCCGCCGTTCGGCGCGGAATGGCGAGATGAAGGCGGTCAGCACGATCAACCCGGCATCGGTCATTAGCTTGGCGACCTCGCCGATGCGCCGGATATTCTCGATCCGGTCGGCCTCGGTAAAGCCCAAATCGCGGTTCAGCCCCTGGCGCACATTGTCGCCGTCGAGAAGGAAAGTGTGCCTGTTCATCAGCGCGAGGCGTTGCTCCACCTCGTTGGCAATGGTCGATTTGCCCGAGCCGGAAAGCCCCGTAAACCACAGCACGCGCGGCGTCTGGTTCTTGATCATGGCGTGGTTTTCGCGCGTGATCGTGGTCGCCTGCCAATGGACGTTTTGCGCGCGGCGCAGGCTGAAATGGATCATCCCGGCCGCCACGGTCGCGTTGGTGAACTTGTCGATCAGGATGAACCCGCCAAGCTGGCGACTGGTCGCATAGGGTTCGAACGTGATCGGACGGTCGGTGCGCATCTCTGCGACCCCGATGCCGTTCAGCTCAAGCGTCTTGGCTGCGAGATGCTCGAAACTGCCCATACAGATTTCGTATTTCGGCTCGGCAATCGTCGCGGTGACCATTTGCGAGCCGAGTTTGAGCCAATAGCCGCGCCCCGGCTTGAGCGCGGTCTCGTCCATCCACACAAGGCTGGTCTCGAACTGGTCCGAGGCTTCGGGCGGGTTGTCGGCCGCCGCGATCACATCGCCCCGGCTGCAATCAACCTCGTCGGTGAGGGTGAGCGTGACCGACTGGCCCGCGACCGCTTCATCCAATTCTCCATCAAACGTCGCAATCGATTTGACGGTGCTGGTCTTGCCCGCCGGGACAATGCGAACCGTATCGCCGGGCCGGATGGTGCCCTGGCTGATCATGCCGGCAAAGCCGCGGAAGTCGAGATTGGGGCGGTTCACCCACTGCACCGGCATGCGGAAGGAGCGATCCTGCGCTGCCGTTTCCGCCAGCTCGACGGTTTCGAGATGGTGAATCAGTGAAGGGCCGTCATACCAAGGTGTATTGTCCGAAGGCGCGACAATGTTGTCGCCCTTGAATCCCGAGATCGGGATCGCGGTGAAGCCATCTATCCCGATGGTATGCGCAAAGGCCTGATAATCGGCGACGATCTCGTCAAAGGTGGCCTGATTGTACTCGACCAGATCCATCTTGTTCACGGCCAGCACCAAATGCCGAATGCCGAGCATATGGGTGATAAAGGAATGGCGCTGCGTCTGTTCGAGCACCCCTTTGCGCGCATCGACGAGGATGACGGCGCAATCGGCAGTCGAAGCGCCGGTGACCATATTGCGGGTGTATTGAACATGGCCCGGCGTGTCGGCGACGATGAATTTGCGCTTTTCGGTCGTGAAAAAGCGATAGGCGACGTCGATGGTGATCCCCTGCTCGCGCTCCGCAGCAAGCCCGTCGACCAGCAGCGCGAAATCGATCTCCTGACCTTGGGTGCCGACTTTCTTGCTGTCGCTTTCCAGCGTCGCCAGCTGATCCTCGAAGATCATCTTGGAATCGTAAAGCAAGCGCCCGATCAGCGTCGATTTGCCATCATCCACGCTGCCGCAGGTGATGAAGCGCAACAGCTGCTTGCTCTGATGCTGCTCCAAATAAGCGTCGATATCCTCGGCAACGAGAGCATCGACCTGAAAGCTGGAGTCCGGGGTGGTCATCAGAAATACCCCTCCTGCTTCTTGTCTTCCATCGATGCCGATTGCCCTTTGTCGATCGCACGGCCCTGCCGTTCGGAGCCGGTGGCCAGCAGCATTTCCTGAATAATCAGGTTCATATCGGTTGCGTCGCTCTCGGTCGCGCCGGTCAGCGGATAGCAGCCGAGAGTGCGGAATCGGACCGAGCGCTCCACCGGCTCCTCGCCCGGCTCCAAGCGGAAGCGGTCATCATCGACCACCAGAATCATCCCGTCACGCTCCACCGTCGGGCGCTTTTGCGACAGATAGAGCGGTACGATGTCGATCTTCTCCAGCGCGATATATTGCCAGATATCGAGCTCGGTCCAATTCGAGATCGGGAAGACGCGGATGCTCTCATCCTTGTTCTTCTTGGCGTTGTAGAGGTTCCAAAGTTCGGGCCGCTGGTTCTTCGGGTCCCAGCGATGCGAGGCGGTGCGGAAGCTGAACACCCGCTCTTTTGCGCGCGCCTTGTCCTCATCGCGCCGCCCGCCGCCAAAGGCTGCGTCAAAGCCGTGCTCAGTCAATGCGCGCTTGAGCGGATCGGTCAGCTGGGCTTGCGAATAGAGCGCGCTGCCGGTGTCGAACGGGTTGATCCCTTGCTCTTCGGCGTCCTCGTTCTGCGCCACGATCAGCTCAAGCCCGTATTCCTTGACCGTTTTGTCACGGTGATCGAGCAGCGCCTGAAAATCCCATCCGCTGGCCACGTGCAGCATCGGGAAGGGCGGCGGGGCGGGGTAGAACGCCTTTCGCGCAAGATGCAGCATGACCGAGCTGTCTTTGCCGACCGAATAGAGCATGACCGGCTTTTCCGCCTCGGCCACGACTTCGCGGAAGATATGGATGCTCTCGGCTTCGAGCCGTTCGAGATGGGTGAGTGTTCTCATGCTGCCCCAGCTAATGCGACATGCGTTGCAACAACACAAAGATTTGGTTGTGGAAGGGCAATATTGATCTTTGGGAGCGGGTGGCTTGGTAAAGTCGGAAAAAACCTTGGAGCGGGTAGCGGGAATCGAACCCGCCTAGCTAGCTTGGAAGGCTAGAGCATTACCACTATGCTATACCCGCCCGCTTTGAAGACGCGCCATTGCCACCAAAGCTGCGCTTTCGTCAAGCAATCGCATTTGCGGCCGCATCGCGCCGGTTTGACCGGACCGAAGACCAGAACGCCAATCCGATCAGAACTGCGCCGATCAGGCCGGTGATCACCTCAGGGATATGGTAGAAGGTGTTGATATACATAATCGTCGCCAGCGCCAGAATGGCGTAAAACGCGCCGTGTTCAAGATAGCGATATTCCGACATCGTGCCCTTTCGCACCAGAAAGATCGTCATCGAGCGGACAAACATCGCCCCGATGCCCAGACCGATGGCGATGATGATCAGATTGTTGGTCAGCGCGAAGGCGCCGATCACGCCGTCGAAAGAGAAGCTCGCATCGAGCACTTCGAGATACAGAAACGCGCCGAACCCCGATCGAGCGACATCGCCGGTCGAAGGGGTGGGCGGTTCGAGCACGTGATTGACGATCTCGACCGCCAGATAGACCAGCAATCCGGCGATCGCAGCGATGACGAAGGTCAAGGCATCTGCGTCGGCCAGCATGGATGAGGTAGCCCATGTTGCCATCAGCACCAGACCGATGGAGATCGCTTCGATATCGGCAACCTTGGCCAGCGGGCGCTCGATAGCCTCGATCCAGTTCAACTCTTTCTCTGCATCAAAAAAGAACTTGAGCCCGACCATGCCCAGAAACGCGCCGCCAAAGCCCATCAGGCCGATATGCGCGTCACTAACGATACGCTGATACTCAGCGGGTTCGCTCAGCGCCAGGCTGACTGCGTCGACGGGTCCGAGAGAGGCGGCGACCATCACGATCACGATGGGGAACACGATCCGCATTCCGAAAACGGCGATGGCGATGCCCCAGGTGAGAAAGCGCTGCTGCCAAACCGGGTCCATATCTTTCAGGATCGAGGCATTGACCGCCGCATTGTCGAACGAGAGCGAGATTTCGAGCACAGCGAGCACCGCGCAGATCCATAGAATGCCGAGCATCCCTTCGAGCGTGCCGTGCACGGTCCAGCCATACCAGCCGCCCAGCGCCATGCAGACGGCGGTGAAAAGGAGCGACCCCCAGAAGTGTTTCAACATTGAAAGCCCATCCCTTATCGCGCCCTATTGCCGCGCCACCGCCATATTGTCGATCAGCCGCGTCTTTCCGAGCTTCGCCGCTGCGATGATGCGTGCGGGGGCCTGGGTCAATTGCTCGATTGGCTTTAGATTGCCGGCATCCACCACCGCGATGTAGTCAACGTCGAAACCGGCTTGCCTGAGCGTCTCCTCCGACGTGGCCTTGGCGGCGGCAATTGCGGCGGTGCCGGTGGCTATCGCATCCGCGGCTTTGGCCAGCGCTTCTGGGAAAAGTCTCGCGGTCTCGCGCTCGGTCGGTGAGAGATAGCGATTGCGGCTCGACATTGCCAAACCATCGGCCTCGCGCTTGGTTGGAACACCTATGATTGATGTCGCCTGCGGATGAGTGAGGTCGAGATTGTGCGCCATTGTGCGGATGACGGCCAATTGCTGAAAGTCCTTCTCCCCAAAGAAAGCCATATCTGGCTGCACCTGGTTGAAGAGCTTCAGGACGACGGTCGCCACCCCGTCAAAATGGCCCGGCCGATCGGCACCGCACAGGCCTTCGCTCACTCCGGCGACCGAGACATTGGTGGCGAAATTGGCCGGACCACCGGGATACATCACTTCCACATCGGGTGCCCAGAGCAGCGCGCAGCCTTCGCCTTCGAGCATGGCCGAATCCTCGGCGAGCTGTCGCGGGTAGGAATCGAGGTCCTCGTTCGGGCCGAACTGGGTGGGGTTGACGAAGATCGAGGCGACGACGTGATCGCATTCCTCGCGCGCTCGGCGGACAAGGGTCAAATGCCCCTCGTGCAACGCGCCCATGGTCGGCACCAGACCGATTGTAGCGCTCGCTCCAACGCCGCTCGCACGCAGGCCC
>JBCCOF010000103.1:0-9617 GCA_039025455.1 Pseudomonadota bacterium
GGGAACAGCAGCGGGTGCACCGCATGGGCGTTGATCACGCCGAGGCCGAAGCCCTTTTGTGCCATGACAATGTCGGTCATGTTGAACGACTTGGTGAACAGCACCACGCAGACCAGAATGAAACCGATGGAGACCTCGTAAGAGATCATCTGCGCCGCCGCGCGCATGGCGGAAAAAAACGGATATTTCGAGTTCGACGCCCACCCGCTCATAACCACACCGTAAACGCCGAGCGAGCTGATCGCGAGGATGTAGAGCAGCCCGACATTGATATCGGCCAGCACGACGCCCGCATCAAACGGGATCACCGCCCACGCGGCCAGCGCCACGGTGAAGGTGATGATCGGCGCGAGCAGGAAAATGCCCTTGTTCGCGGCGCTTGGAATGATGGTCTCTTGCAGGAAGACCTTGAGACCATCCGCGAAGCTCTGGAGCAAGCCGAATGGCCCCACCACATTGGGCCCGCGCCTGAGCATGATCGCGCCCAGCACCTTGCGGTCAACATAGATGACCATGGCCACAGCGAACATGACGAGCAGCGAGATAACGATGATCCCGGTCAGCGTCGCGACGGTCCACGCCCATTCGTAAGGCAAGCCGAGGGATTGGAAGAAGTCGGTCACTGGGAAAGCCTCCCATTTCCGTTCGGGCTGAGCTTGTCGAAGCCCTGCACTTCACTTCCTCCAATGGTCCCAAAAGAAGAGCAGCCCTTCGACAGGCTCAGGGCGAGCGGGCTTTTAATCTGGGTCACTCCGCGGCCTCCCTCATCTCGTCCGCATGGAGCAGCTCCGCAGAGCATTGCTGCATCACATGGCTCGCCCGTGCGATCGGGTTGGTCAGGTAGAAGTCGGCGATCGGATAGGCGCTGATCGAACCTTCCGCTTTGGCGCCACTGTCCGCCTTGGGCAGATTGCCGTAATCGGCCAAACCTTCTTCACCCAGAGCCGGAACCTGCGCAATCATCGCCGATTGCAGCTCCGCAAAGCTGTCAAACCCGACATTCACACCCAGCGCATCAGCCAGCGCTCGCAGGATCGTCCAATCCTCGCGCGCATCGCCGGGAGCAAACACCGCTTTCTCGGCAAATTGCACGCGCCCCTCGGTGTTGACGTAAGTGCCGTCCTTCTCGGCATAGCTGGCCGCGGGCAGGATGATGTCCGCCGCATGCGCGCCCTTGTCGCCGTGATGCCCGATATAGACCTTCAGGCTGTCGGCAAACGGCTCGTAGTCCATCTCGTCCGCTCCGAGGCTGAGCACCACTTTGGGGGCCGCCGCCGCGATCTCTACCATGCCGCCTTTGACGGTGAAATCGAGCATCAGCGAACCCATTCGCGCCGCAGACATGTGCAGGACGTTGAACCCGTTCCAACCCTCTTTCACGAGGCCGAACTTGTCGACCAGCTTGAGCGCTGGCGCCAGCGCGCCATTGGCGAGCGCCGCGCCGCCCAAGATAACCGCAGGACGCTCTGCCGCCTTCATCGCATCGCCCAAAGCTTTCGGTGCGCGGTTAAGGACTTTGAGGTCTTCGCCAAGGAAGGTCGTCGGGTAAGTCGTCTCCCACTCGGGGCCGACGACAAAAACCTTTGCCCCGGCCTTTACCGCCTTGCCCAAACGCGCATTTACCAATGCCGCTTCCCAGCGGACATGGCTGCCGACGATCAGGATCGCATCGGCGGTTTCGATGCCGGCCAGCGTTGAATTGAAATTGACCGCCGCGATGTTCGACACGTCGTAAGTCATGCCGGTCTGACGCGCCTCCAGCAATTCGCTGCCGCTGGCCTTGAGGAGCGCCTTGGCCGCGAACATCGTCTCGCAATCGACCAGATCGCCCGCAATCGCCGCGATGCTCGATGTGTCGCCCTCAAGCTGCGCCGCGATGGTGCCGAACGCCTCTTCCCAAGTGCCGGGCGCCAGTTTCCCGTCCTTACGAACGAAAACCTTGTCGAGCCGCCGCTTGGTCAGGCCATCGACCTGATAGCGGCCCTTGTCGCTCACCCATTCCTCGTTCACGTCGTCATTCACGCGAGGGAGCGCACGCATCACTTCGCGGCCCTTGGAATGGAGCGAGATATTCGCCCCGACCGCATCCGAGACATCAATGCTGAGCGTGCGCTTCAATTCCCATGGGCGCGCTTCGAACGCATAGGGTCGCGAGGTGAGAGCGCCGACCGGACACAGGTCGATCACATTGGCGCTCAGCTCATGCGAGGCCGCCTGTTCCAGATAGGTCGTGATCTGCATATCCTCGCCACGATAGAGCGCGCCGATCTCGTCGACGCCCGCGACCTCTTCGGAAAAGCGGACACAGCGGGTGCAGTGGATACACCGCGTCATCACCGTCTTGATCAGCGGGCCCATATACTTTTCAGTGACTGCGCGGCGATGCTCCTGCGTACGTGCGCGCCCACGCCCGTAAGTCATCGACTGGTCTTGCAGATCGCACTCGCCGCCCTGGTCGCAGATGGGGCAATCGAGCGGATGGTTGATGAGCAGAAACTCCATCACCCCTTCGCGCGCCTTCTTGACCATCGGCGTGTCAGTGCGGATTTCCTGACCATCGCCAGCGGGGAGCGCGCAGCTCGCCTGAGGCTTGGGAGGTCCGGGTTTCACTTCGACCAGACACATGCGGCAATTGCCAGCAATCGACAGACGCTCGTGATAACAGAAACGGGGGATTTCTTTGCCCGCAAGCTCGCACGCCTGGAGCACGGTTGCCCCCGCCGGGACTTCGATCTCTTCGCCGTCTACGGTGACTTTAGGCATCGCTTAGAGTTCCATCTGCGTTGATGCGAAAGCAATCCGCTTCCAGTCCGGGCATGCGCCGCTTCGGCTTGGGTTTCACAAGGTCCGTTTCTGTCATGACATATTTACCAGCGCGCTTGTGCGCGCAAAGGTAGGCTTTGACCTTCTGGTCCTTTGTTCCAGGGTTTTCAGGCACCGAACTTCTAAAAATTCTGTCTCTCGCAATCTTAATCATTCCAATCGGATTGCGATGCCCACGTGGCATGTCCGCTCCGCAAACAGCGTTGATCCGAAGTGCGAGCGCATCTTTGCCATTAGCGAATGGGATACCGTTATTTGCCGGGATGGATGCGCGACCATCCATGAAGGCCAACAGGTTCGCGCTCGTTTCGGGCAACTTCGTCCAAGCGCAATTCGCCCACGCCTCTATCGCGTCCGAATCGTACATCTTGATGGTGATCTTGTTCTTCGTCTCGCTGTTAGAAGTGGGCACGTCTTGAGCGTTCGAAGAGACCGCACAACAAGCAATCAAAGCGCCTGAAACAAAAGTGATGAACGTAGGTTTCACTCCGCCACCTCAGCCATTCTCTCGTCATCGCGAGCGTAGCGAAGCAATCCAGTCCCGCACGCCATGGATTGCCGCGCGACCTGCGGTCGCTCGCAATGACGATAATTTTCAGTTCGGCACATCACTCCGCCCCCTCCGCCGAGTTTTGCTTGTGGGCGTTCAAGGCGTTGAACAACTTACCCATGCTCAGTTTGTCGGTCTTGGTGGGGCAGATTTCTCTGCCTTCCATCAAAGCCGCCAGAAATTCCTGCTCGCCCTTTGCATCGCGAATCTTGGCGATCATGTCGGGTTGCTTCTCCGCAAGGCACGCGACGAAAGACGCCTCCGGCCCAAGCGGGGGCTTGGCATGGGCGCACGAAGCCAGCGCGCCAGCCACCACGATTGCGGTATACGTCCTCACTCCGCCGCCTCCGCAAATTGCGCGTTGTGCTCTTCGATCCGGCGCTCAAGCTCGGGGCGGAAGTGGCGGATCAGGCCCTGGATCGGCCACGCCGCTGCATCGCCCAGAGCGCAGATGGTGTGGCCTTCGACCTGCTTGGTGACCTCTTGCAGCATGTCGATTTCCTCGATCGCCGCATCGCCGGTCCGCAGGCGCTCCATCATGCGCCACATCCAACCGGTGCCCTCGCGGCAAGGCGTGCATTGGCCACAACTTTCATGCTTGTAGAAATAGCTCAAGCGGCTGATTGCGCGCACGATATCAGTGGATTTGTCCATCACGATCACGGCTGCCGTGCCAAGCCCCGAACCCAGGTCTTTCAACCCGTCGAAATCCATCGGCGCATGGCGGATTTGCTCTGCGGGAACGAGCGGGACCGACGAGCCGCCCGGGATCACCGCGAGCAGATTGTCCCACCCGCCGCGAATGCCGCCGCAATGCTTCTCGATCAGCTCCTCGAAGGGGATGCTCATCGCTTCCTCGACCACGCAGGGCTGTTCGACATGGCCGCTGATCTGGAACAGCTTGGTGCCCGCATTGCCCTCGCGCCCGAACGAACTGAACCAGCTCGCTCCGCGCCGCAGGATGGTCGGAACCACCGCAATGCTCTCGACATTGTTCACCGTGGTCGGGCAGCCATAGAGGCCCGCGCCCGCCGGGAATGGAGGCTTAAGGCGCGGTTGACCTTTCTTGCCTTCGAGGCTCTCGATCATCGCGGTCTCTTCACCGCAGATGTAGGCGCCTGCGCCGCGATGCATGAAGACATCGAAGTCATAGCCGGAGCCGCTCGCATTCTTGCCGATCAGTCCGGCCTCATAGGCTTGGTCGATGGCGGCCTGAAGCACTTCGGCCTCGCGGATATATTCGCCGCGCACGTAAATGTAGGCGGCGCGCGCGCGCATGGCGAAGCCAGCAATCAGAGCGCCTTCGACCAGCTTGTGCGGATCATGCCGCAGGATCTCGCGGTCCTTGCACGAACCCGGCTCGGATTCATCGGCGTTGATCACAAGGAAGCTCGGGCGGCCATCCGCGCTCGATTTGGGCATGAAAGACCATTTGAGACCCGTGGGGAACCCTGCCCCGCCGCGCCCGCGCAAACCGCTGGCCTTGATCTCTTCGATGATAGCGTCGTTGCCGCGCTCGATCAGCGCCTTTGTGCCATCCCAATCACCGCGCGATTGCGCCGCCTTCAGGCCCCAATCCTGGAAGCCATAGACATTGGTGAAGATGCGGTCCTTATCAGCCAGCATCGCTATCGTCCTTCTTCGCCATCTTGAGTTGGCGCAATGTCAGCACCTGAAACAGCAGGCCGTTTGCCATCAAGACGATGCCCAGCATGCGATTGTCATCAGCCGCAAGATAGGCCCCCGCGAGAAAGCTCACGAGACCCGCAATCATCAAGGCGAGCGTGCCGCCGTTCATCCGAGGAGCTCCATGATCGCACCGGTCGAATAAAGGTAACCGAGCACACCGATGATCGCGATGATCACGCCAATACGCACGATCCCCATCAGCGCCTTATAGGCGATGAAGGCCAACACCAATGCGACTATGATTGAGAGTATTCCGCTCACCATTCGCTCCTGTAATCGTGATTGGCGCCGACCATTTCTTTCAAAGTGGTCACGCCTTCCTTTGGCTCTGAGGTGTGACGCCCCGGCTCTTGTGTGCCCGCTTTCGGAGCGTCGCCAGCAGCCAGCGCGTCAAGCACCGCATCGAGCCGCTCGGGCGTCAGGTCTTCGTAATTGTCGTCGTTTATCTGGACCATCGGCGCGGTCGCGCAATTGCCCATACATTCGACTTCGGTGAGGGTCCACAATCCGTCATCCGAGACATGCCCCATCTTCATACCGCGCTGTTTGCAGGCGGAGATAATGTCGTCCGACCCGCGCAGCATGCACGGCGTCGTGCCGCAGACCTGCACGTGATATTTCCCGACCGGCTTCATGTTATACATGAAATAGAACGTCGCGACTTCGAGCACGCGGATCACCGGCAGGCCGAGATAGTCGGCAACATATTCGATCACCGGCAGCGGCAACCAGCCCTGCGTATCGGTCTCCTCGCCCACCTGACGCTGAGCCAGATCGAGCAGCGGCATGGTTGCCGATTTAGAGCGCCCCTCTGGATATTTGGCGATGTGATAATCGGCCTTCGCTTTGTTCGCGGGGGTCCAAGCGAAGTTCCCCCAGCGCGCACGCAGTTCGGGCGTATCGGGTGCGGGTGTGCGATCAGCCATTAGTTCGCTCGCTCTTTCAACGCCAAGCTTTTGGCTCTGGTCGCTGGTGTGCTGTAATTGATCCGGATGTCCGAAATTTCCTCACCATCAAAAACGACCAGCGCATTGTAGGCATGGCCCGCATCCTCGGTCGTGACTTTGCAGAGGTTCAAATACGCGACATATCCGTTCGCGCGCTCTGTTCGATCTTGCTGGCAATCCACCGACTTGGTTTCGCCAAGATTTGCACGCAACCACTCCAACTGGGCGTCACCCGCATCAAGCCCGACCGCGTCGTGCCGCGTGATAAACGTGTATTTAGGGCCGACAATATAACCTGTCACGAATGTGATGTCCGATTTGAACGGCGAATCCTTTGCATTGAAGCGCCCTGCCCGAATCTGTGGTTCGAGGGTCTCCAGAATGACCGACCGCGCAGCGTGAAGCTTGTCGAGCCGCGCTTGCCGTTCCTCCGGGCTTTCGGGTGGAGGAGGCGCTGCAATAGTTTGAAACATCGGTCGCTTAGTCTGACCGGTGGAAGCTTCCGCTTCTCTGCGTTTCTCGGCGAGCGCCAAAGCCTTTTCTAGGGCTTCGGCTTCTGCTTCGGCGTCTGCCTTGCGCACTGCCATTCCCGCTTCATCAACCGGATCAATGATCCAGACAAACGGATCGTTGTAGTGTTTTGTAAGCCGCGCCTCGTAGGCGCCGGTGGGGCAATCCCAGCGGTAAATATAATGCTGCCGGAAGGCCGTGGCATCAACGGCCACTTGGCTCGCAGGGCACCCGATCACCCAGTCAACAAAAGCCGCAGGCGTACGCACCGTCCGATCATAGTTGCGATACTTCTCGATGCTCGTGATCCTGTCGAGTGCACCTTCGCGATCGCCTTTGTTGAGCGCATCGAGCACGGCTTCGATTTCCGGCCCCGGCGAGGCACTAGCCGAGGAAACAGGCTCCGGATCTTGAGCCGCCGCCGGAGCGGCAAATACAGCGAACAAAATCCAAGGCGTGACAAATCTCTTCATCGGCCACGCTCCACCAATTGGGCGAGACCGAGCAGCTGTGAAAACTCGCATGCGGGCATAAGATCGAACATCAGACCCCTGCCCTTCTCTTGGCTTCCGCCAGCTTTTCGTCCGTCTGATATCGGAACCAGAAGACCTTGATGCCCCAGTTTTCCTCTTCGGGACGGAACACCAGAATGCTTGTCGTCAAACTGGTTGATCCGTCCGCAAATCCAAAGGTGCATTCGACGTAGGCACCCTTGGTTTCGCAGTTCCAACTGGTCGGCCGGCCCAGTGTCGTTTGGATATGTTCCACCGCGCTCTCCAACGCAGCACCGGCCTCGGCCTTGTCGTCTCCGAAAGTCCAGTTCTTGTCGACGAAATCCTGATCGAGGAAAGGTTTGAGGAAGCCGAACGTTATCCTCGAATAAGTCGCGTGGCGCATTTTGAAGGCGGACACATCCCCTTCGGCCACAGCCTGCGCAAACCCTTTAGCATAGCCGAGCTTGATGGCGTTTAGCCGAGCTTTCTCTGCTTCCCATTCTGCCTGTTCCGCCGGGGAACGACGGATCTGCCGAGGAGGGGCAACAGGTGCCGGCGGTATCATCGTTGTTGGAATTTTCTCTTCGAGCGCGTCGTAATCCGCCTTGGTATAGAAATCGACGAACGCGACACTTTTGCCCGACACATGGGGTACCAGCTTGCCGGCGTATCTGCTGCCCTTGCACTTCCAGTCGTAGACAAAGAAGACATAGCCATAGACTGACTGGCGCTCGCGTTCCTTGGCGTCGCAACCGGACAGGACCGCAAAGATATCGGACCGCTCAAAGAATTTCTGCCCGAAGAACTGCATGTTCCCGACATGCGAAACCAGCCATTCCAGCTCTTCTGTGTCGCTCGCTTCAAGGGCGGTGATTGTGTCCGAGACGACCGGATTGTCAGGCAATTCCTCGGCAGCCCAAGCGGGGGTCGCGAACAACGCCACGCCGAACAGCCCGAGCGCTTTGGTCAGCAAACTGCCGAACCGATGCCGGATCCAGGGAGATGATGTGCGCGCGCTCATTGCGCGCCCGCCGGAGCTGGAGCTGGAGCAGGAGCCGCTGGCATTGGCTGATCTTCACGGCTCGATTTCTGGATAAGCCGCCCACCGGAAATTGCGCCGTCCTGCATCTCGAGAAACACTGTGATCGAATAGGGTCCCTGTCCGCTCAGACACCGCCAACCGGAATCGAACGCCATCACGCGCTCTTCGTCGCGCTCATAGCGCTTGGGCCGACCTTCGAAGAGCTTGCATGGTTCCAAACGTTCGCGGATTTCTTCGATTGTGATTGCCTTTGCCTTGCGGCTTTCCTTGTCTCTCCACGACATTGCGCCAAAATCGATAAGGTCAAGGCCGGGATAGGTCTTTGCAGCTTCCGGCTCGGCAATCGCCGCGAAATAATCCAATGCGACTGCGGTCAGTTCCCCATTGCTTGGTTCGCCATCGCGCGCTTCGCCAATCGCGCTGCCAACCTCAAAATCAGGATCGCTGAGCGACTTGGTTACCAGTCCTTTCACAATCCGGTCATTGCTGCCGGATCGACGAAGCTGCTCAAGACGACGGTCGGACATAATGCCGCGCTTCTTGAACCGAACCCGGAAGTCATCATCCTGCATAGCAACCTTGACTTCGATCATCCGATATTCAGCGCAAAACATGCCGAACATGGCCTCGGCAAGCGGCTGATCGCCGTCTTCTTTGGCCAGCATGACGCGCAGGGCGGCGTCGGTGTCTGCGGTCATGAAGACGAAGCGGCAATCACCAAGCAGCTCCTTGGCGTTCGATAACGCGAAACTTGCTGCCTCTGGCAAAATGGGATTGGCGGCGTCCTGATAGAACTCCACCCGATCACCCATCCTCTCGATCGCCTGCCAATCCTTGAGCGCAAGCGCGGTCGCAACTGTCAATGCGTCGTCAGACCGCTCACTTGCAGAGGCGAGAATCGGTGCGCTCAAAAGCAAAGCCGCGATGGCCGGTATGACCAACCCGCTTCTCACCGGTCGCATTCTCCGAACACCACATCGATAGCGCCCAGAATGGCGGTCGCGTCGGGCAGCATGTGGCCTTTGCACATCATGTCCATGGCTTGGAGGTGCGAGAAGGCGGTCGGGCGGATTTTGCAGCGATATGGCTTGTTTGTGCCGTCGCTGACCAGATAGACGCCGAACTCGCCCTTGGGGCTTTCGGTTGCCACGTAGACTTCGCCAGCGGGGACATGAAAACCCTCGGTGTAAAGCTTGAAGTGGTGGATCAGGCTTTCCATCGATTGCTTCATCTCGCCGCGCTTGGGCGGAGAGACCTTGCCATCCTCGCTCGCAACGGGGCCGGACGGCATTTGCGCAAGGCATTGTTTGATGATCTTGGCGCTCTCGCGGATTTCCTTCACGCGGACCATGAAACGGTCATAGCAATCCGAATTGGTGCCGACCGGGATGTCAAATTCCATGCGGTCATAGACATCATAGGGCTGCGACTTGCGTAGATCCCATGGGATGCCTGCCGCGCGGATCATCGGACCGCTTAATCCCCAAGCCACCGCATCATCGCGGCTCACAACGGCAATATCGACGTTGCGCTGTTTGAAGATGCGGTTGTCCATGACGAGA
>JBCCOF010000104.1:0-9471 GCA_039025455.1 Pseudomonadota bacterium
ACAGGATTTCCGCGGCGATCCGGCCTCGGCGTTGCTCGAAGTGCTCGACCCGGAACAGAACAACAAGTATCAGGACCACTATCTCGAGCTCGATCTCGACCTGTCCGACATCATGTTCGTTACCACCGCAAACAGCCTCGACCTGCCGCAGCCGCTGCTCGACCGGATGGAGATCATCCGGCTGGAAGGTTATACCGAGGACGAGAAGGTCGAGATCGCTCAGCGTCACCTGATCGCCAAGCAGTTCGATGCGCATGGCCTGAAAGAGGGCGAGTTCGAGCTGACCGAAGAGGGGCTGCGCGACCTGATCCGCTATTACACCCGCGAGGCAGGCGTGCGTACGCTGGAGCGCGAGATTGCACGGCTGGCGCGCAAATCCTTGCGCAAGATCCTCGAAAAAGAGGCGACGAGTGTCACGATCACGCCGGACAATCTCGGCGACTTCGCTGGGGTGCGCAAATTCAAGCACGGCATGTCCGAAGACGAGCCGCAGATCGGCGCGGTGACTGGGCTTGCATGGACATCAGTGGGCGGCGAATTGCTGACCATTGAAAGCGTGACCACACCGGGCAAGGGCGAGATCAAGACGACCGGCAAGCTGGGTGACGTAATGACCGAAAGCGTCGCTGCGGCGTTCAGCTTCGTGAAGTCGCGCGCGCCCGCTTACGGGATCAAGCCGACTTTGTTTCAGCGCAAGAACATCCATATCCACCTGCCCGAAGGCGCGGTTCCCAAAGACGGGCCAAGCGCAGGCGTGGGGATGGTGACTTCGATTGTCTCGACACTGAGCGGCAATGCAGTTCGCCCGGATGTTGCCATGACCGGGGAGGTGACCTTGCGCGGGCGTGTGCTCGCCATTGGCGGCCTTAAAGAGAAGCTGCTCGCGGCTCTTCGTGGCGGCATCAAGACGGTTCTGATCCCCGAAGACAATGTGAAGGATCTCGCCGAGATCCCCGACAATGTGAAAGAGGGACTGGAGATCATCGCGGTAGGCCACGTCGATCAGGTGCTCGAAAAGGCGCTCACCGAGATGCCCGTTGCGATCGAATGGACCGAGGCCGATGACCTCGCCAGTCAACCTGGCGGCCAGTCGAATCCCGGTTCAAACAATCCCGGTTCGGATGCGCCCACCGCTCATTGATCGCTAAGGTCTCCAAGCACAGGGCCGACTCGCGGCAATTGCTCCGCCGATGATTGAAATTGTTGTTTGGTGATCAGGCAGGATGCCTCGCAACTCGTCGCAAAAGCCATGGGTTTGATCAAAATTGGCGCTTTTCTGGGCGATTTGCCTTTGACAGCCATCCGAAAAACGTCTCAGTCTGCGCGCTTTCGGGGGGGCGATTCACCGAAAACGAATTTTCGAAATCTGTACTAGGGGGTTTCCAATATGAATAAGAATGATCTGATCGGCTCAGTTGCCGCTTCAACAGGCCTTTCCAAGAACGATGCGGCGAGTGCGGTTGAGGGCGTCTTTGATGCGATTACGACAGCTTTGTCGAATGGCGATGAGGTCCGGCTTGTCGGGTTCGGTACCTTCTCTGTCGCCAAGCGTAAGGCATCGACTGGACGCAACCCGCGGACCGGCGAGCCGATGAATATCCCAGCGTCGAACCAGCCAAAGTTCAAGGCAGGCAAGGGCCTCAAAGACGCGGTGAACTGATCTGTGGCATTTAGCGATTTAGAGCAGGGCATCGCACCCCTGGCTCATTAGAAAAACCCCGCTGGACTTAAACGTCCCGCGGGGTTTTTCTTCGTGCCCGTCAAGGCTCTCGTCCTGCTGATTTCAGGACCCTGGCTTGGCAATCAGCGCGGTTGGGGGCGCTTTGCTGCGCGCGTTGATTTGCCAGGTCAGAAGCTGTCCACCGCGCGTGGAGGCTGGACCATCATCGGTGTTGTTCGCGAGTATGCGCCCGGTGGTGAGGATCGTGAATTTTCCTTCGACTTTGGGCGTGTTCTTGAACGCTTCCTCTGTCCTGCTCGAACCGCCTCCGAAGGCGCTGTTGCCCAGCATCAGCGCCAGCCATGGGCTCGTCGACGATTGTGGCGCAAAACCCGGAGCGTTGATCCGCACCATATCGCCATCGCGGTTGAACATCTGCACAAAGGGACTGGAGGTCGGCGTGTCTTCGATCATCGGGAACATGAAATCGTGGCTAAGCGAGCCTCTGATCGAATAGCTGATCTCGAACAGTCCGTTGCCTTTGGCCACGACCTTATCGAAGCCCTTTTGGCGGCTGATGATCTTGGCGAGTTCTTCTTCCGCATTGGGATCGGTCGGGTCGATGCCACCAAGCAGGCTTGAAAATTGCTGCGCCTGCTCCTTGTCGCGTGCTCTTCGTTCGGCCTGCCGCTCTTCCCACTTGGCGCGCTGTTCGGCTTCCTCTTCAGGAGTGCAGTCGCGGCGTCCGTAACTGGAACGAGGCGGCACAGCGGCAACCGTCACGATCGGCGGAGGTGCGGGTACGGTCTCTTCGGCAACGGGTTCGACCGCTTCATCGGCTGGCATGTCTTCGTAGGCTTCGACCGCTTCAGCCGCGTCAGCGGCTGCTTCAGCAGTCGCGTTGGCTGCTTCTTCAGCCATGTCAGCCACAGCCTCGGCAGCATCAGCCGCGCTGTCACCTGAACTCTCACCGTCGCCGTAGCAAAAGGCGGTAAAACTGGGTGTCGACCTTTGCTGCTGCATCTCGGCCAATTGGGCCAGCCCGAGGAAATACACTTCGCCCTTATAGGTGAAGGTGAATTCGTCATTGGCGAGCAGCCTAAGCTCGGACTCGAATTTGCCCGGCGAGATAAAGCACCCTGTCAGCATCAGAGACAGACCACCTAGTAACGCTGCGCCGCGCAGACGGATCGAGTTCATTGCAAGCATCTAATAAAACCCCTTACCGAGCCGCTTAGTTCAAACCGATCAATGCCATCGGGGCTGATCGCGTGCGCGAGTTTATCTCCCACTCGATTCGCTGCATCCCATCGACTTCCACCGGTCCCTCGTCAGTGTTGTTGGCCAGAATGCGGCCGTTGGTGATGATCGCGAAAGTTCCGTCGAGTTCAGGGATATCCTGTGCCAACGCCCGGTCTTCATCATCACCAAAGGCTTGAAGCACGCCAACCATGCCCGACATCATGCCGCCCAGTGGCCCTTCGCCGCCTTGAACCGCAAAGCCCGGTGCATCGATGCGGATCGTGTTGGGCTCTCGCACGGCGGCCGTGAGCATGAAGTTGTTCATCGGGAATCTCTCGAATGTCGGAAACACGAAGTCATGACCCATGGTAGCCGTCATTTCGAATGACACGTTGAATTTGCCGTCGCCCAGATGTTCGACCTCTTTCCAGCCGCGCTGGCGCTTCAGCCGCTTGACCAGTTCCTCTGCCGAGTCCGGATCGGAAGGATCGAGCCCGCCGAAAAACAGGTTGAAAATCTGTGCCTGCTGCTCGGCTTGCTTGCGTTTGCGCTCTTGGGCCTTCTCGTAGACCTCACGCTGTTCTTCGAGTTCCTCTTCGGTGCATTCGCGCTCTTCAAAAAGGGAGACCTCTTCCTCCTCTTCCGCGTCTTCGTCCTCGACGGCAGCCTCTGCGTCGGGGTCCGGGAAGAAGGCGCTTTCCTCCGCGGCAAAATCGTCATCATCGTCATCGACGTAACACGGTTGCTCGACGAACTCGCTATCGCCCTCGCTGTCAAACATCGCGCCGGCTTCGGCAAGCTGGCTCATTGCAAGCAGGTAAATCTCGCCATCATAGCGATAGGTGAACCTGCCATCATTCATCAACTCAAGCTCGGAGGTGAACTTGCCCGGAACTAGCATGCAGCCAGTCAGCAAAAGAGCAGCGCTGACGAGCGCAACAAAACCGCGGAGACTTCCTCTATTCATTCAAATTGCTCCGTTGTCTTTGCAGTAATCAGCGCGTTGCCGCAGCATAAAGAGCGATGGCCGCTGCATTGGATACGTTAAGGCTTTCAATATCCGAGGATATTGGCAGCCTCGCAAGCGCATCGCAATGCTGAGTTATATTATATCGCATGCCGTCACCCTCCGCGCCCAGCACCAGCGCCACAGGCCCGCTTGGCAGGGCTTCGCCAAGTGTGGCTTCGGCTTCTCCGGCAAGGCCAATGCGCCAATATCCGGCATCGGCCAGCTCATCGAGCGCTCGGGCAAGGTTTACAACGCGCACCCATGGCACTGTCTCCAGCGCGCCGGATGCCGACTTTGCAAGCACGCCGCCTTCGGGCGGGGCATGACGGTCCTGGGTGACGATGCAGGCCGCCCCGAACGCCGCAGCCGAGCGCAGAATCGCACCCACATTGTGCGGATCGGTCACCTGATCGAGAACCACAACAGGCGCTGCCGGATCACCTTGTGCAATCTCATCCAGAAATGGGCCGTTCAAAGGCTCACATTCGAGCACCAAGCCTTGATGCGGGGCGTCTTTGGCGACGAGCCGCGCGAGATCGGTGACATCGGCATATTCAACTCTGAAGTCGGGCGGCAATTCGCCGTCGAGGCTTTCGATCCCTTCGCGTGTTGCCCAAAGTTTGTGGTGCTGACGAACGGGGTTTTTCAGCGCAGCCTCAACCGGATGGCGTCCCCACAGGCGCACATTGCCCGCCGTTCCCTTGCCAGATCCGCGTCCGCCTTTCATCCGTCCGGCGCGTCCTCGTAATGCGCGTTTTTTCTCGCCTTTGGCCATGCTTTGTCCCGAATATTGCGTGTGATGAGCTCCCCTGCCAGCCGCCCCATTGACAGGCAAGCGCCGCTTCGCCATTGGGGCGCCTCTCGGCATTGCAGGCCCGTGTGGCTTGCGACCAACCCGGCGGATATTTTCCGACAAGCCATGGTGTGGACAGGTGGCCGAGTGGTTAAAGGCAGCAGACTGTAAATCTGCCCGCGCAAGCGTACGCTGGTTCGAATCCAGCCCTGTCCACCACGGCTTACTCTTCAGGTATTGCGCGCGCTTTGCTTCGGACGTGTCTGGAGCGTGTAGTATATGATAAGGGCAACGCCGATCGCGCTCGGACCGGCCCAGATGACCGGATGGAACACAAGCTCAGGCACCCACCGGATTAGCCCTACCGACAGAAACGCGGTGTAGGCCGAGATACCCATGCCGAGCAACGCGCGGAAATGTTCGCCGACATACCAGCGAGGGTTCACGTCTTTGCGCCAAATAAACAATTGCTGGATCGCCATCGCTACGATCCCGAACAAAGCAACCATGATCATTGTTGGCTGACCAATACGCAGCCCGAACCAGGCGCACCATAGAGCCGAGGCGATGACCGCCAAGATGACGATCTGATAGCGGGCATTACGCAAACTCACGCGCGAGCGGGCGTGCTTGACCACCGCCAGACCGTAATCCGCAAAGCCGATTGTCAGGAGGCCGAGATAGAGCATCATCCAGCCCAGCAGCCCTTCAAACGCCTCGCGGTCGGTGATCGAGGGCACGCGCCCTTCCGGCCCGTAGATCGACACCAGCGCCATGATTATTGCCATCACGCCCGCGCCGATAAAGCCATAACAGGCGATGTTGCCCCAGCGCCGATGGGGGCGGGCTCCTTTGCGCGCGATGATCGGGACCCAGAATGCGACCAGCCCGACCGTGCCGAAGATCACGTGAATAACGATCAGGGTTTCAAATAAGTGCATGGGGCGAGTGATTACAGATTTTTGGACCGCCGGAAAGATACCATTCTACAGCATTGTCAGGGTGGGAACCTGCCTGAAGCGCCGCGCAGTCTTGCGGCAGTCGGGCTACCTGTTTATTGCGCCCCGCCATGCAAGACATGCAAATGACGCATCGCCCCGTGATCTCCGCAACCGGATTGTTCACACCCGCAGAATCAATCTCGAACGAAGAGCTGGTCGAGAGCTTCAACGCCTATGTCGACCTGCACAATGCCGAACATGCGGACGCGATTGCGGCTGGCGATGTGGCGGAGCTTTCGCATTCCTCGGTTGAATTTATCGAGAAAGCAAGCGGGATCAAATCGCGCCATGTAATGAGCAAGGCGCCGATCATCGACCCGCAAACGATGGAGCCCCGCTTGGAAGACCGGCCCGACGACGAAATGTCGATCATGGCCGAGATTGGCGTCAAGGCGGCGCGCCAGGCGCTTGAGGCGGCAGGGCGCAAGCCGGAGGATGTCGATGCGGTGTTGTGCGCGGCTTCCAATATGCAACGGCCCTATCCGGCGATGGCGATTGAAATCCAGCAGGCGCTAGGGATCGAAGGCTTTGGCTTTGATATGAACGTCGCGTGCTCTTCGGCGACCTTCGGGATCCAGACTGCTGCCGACTATGTGCGAGCGGGCAATGCCAAAAGCGTTCTGGTGGTCAGCCCGGAGATCACGTCGGGGCACCTGAACTGGCGCGACCGGGACAGCCATTTCATCTTTGGCGATGTGGCGACCGCGGTGTTGGTCGAGGATGCTGCGATGGCTCCGGCAGAGCATTGGGACATCCTCTCGACCAAGCTCAAGACCGTGTTTTCCAACAATATCCGCAACAATTTCGGCTTCCTCAACCGCGCGCATCCCGAAAGTGTTGGCGAGCCGGACAAGTTGTTTGTGCAGGAAGGTCGAAAGGTCTTCAAAGAGGTGGTCCCGATGGTCGCGCAAATGATCATCGACGAGGCGGAGCGGCTGCAATTCGACCCGGCGGGGTTGCGCCGCCT
The DNA here is from genome assembly GCA_039025455.1 of Pseudomonadota bacterium. Taxonomy (GTDB): domain Bacteria; phylum Pseudomonadota; class Alphaproteobacteria; order Sphingomonadales; family Sphingomonadaceae; genus Erythrobacter. The sequence goes on from JBCCOF010000104.1 coordinate 6,673, forward strand.
GTGGCTGCATCAGGCCAATGCAGGTATGAACCGGCTGATCGCGCAGCGCGTTTTGGGGCACGAGGCCAATGACGATGAGAGCCCGACTGTGCTCGACACCTATGGCAATACGTCAAGCGCAGGGTCGATTATCGCGTTTCATCTTCACAGCGACGATCTGAGCGTGGGCGACACGGGCCTGATTTGCAGCTTTGGGGCAGGCTATTCGGCGGGCACTGTGTTTGTGCGCAAGGTCGCGTGACGGCTTTTGCGAAGTTAAGTCATTGGTGTGATGCAGCTTTGTCGATTTATGCCCTAGAGGATGGGGCTCATTCGCTTGTCGCGCGCTCCCTTGCACCTTAGTTAGCTCGCCATGGCCGGAGATATACTCGACAATCAGGGACGCGGCGATGTGGGCTGGAATTGGCCCTCGATCCACCCCGAAGGACGCAAATATGGCGTCGCGGCGGTTGGTATCAGCCTCGTGTTCCTCCTGTTTCTTGACATGGCGCTTATCGGATGGCCGCTTCTGGCGCTGTCAGCCGGCGTGTTTGCGTTCTTCCGCGATCCTGAGCGAGTGGTGCCGCAGGCCGAGAACGCAATCGTCTCACCGGCTGACGGACTTGTGTCTTCGATCAGTGAGGTGGATCCGCCGCTTGAATTGCAGGTCGATGATGGATTGGGAAGTCCGGGTCTTGCGCAAGGACCAGTGACCCGTGTTTCGATCTTCATGAGCGTGTTCGATGTGCACATTAACCGCGCCCCGATTGGCGGTACGATCCGCAGAGTGGTGTATATCCCGGGCAGGTTCATGAACGCCGACCTCGACAAGGCAAGCGAGGAGAACGAGCGTCAGCACATGCTGATCGAGCGCGGCGACGGGCTGCTGTTGGGCTTTACCCAGATTGCAGGCCTTGTCGCTCGGCGCATCATTCCATTCGCGAAATCTGGCGACACGGTGGCCAAGGGTCAACGCATTGGCCTGATCCGGTTTGGCAGCCGCGTCGATATCTACTTGCCAGCGGGCACCAGTCCGCAAGTCTTGATGGGGCAGAAGGTGATCGCCGGAGAGACTGTTATCGCGCAGTTGGGATCGCAACTCATGCTCGAAGGTATTGCGCATTGATCAAAGCAGTGACGAGAGCGCTTTGAGAAATCGCGGCCAAAAGGACGCCAAAAAGGTGATCCCGGCGCGGATGGGCCCCAAAGCGGCCGAGGATGAAGATCGCGAGGCAGTGGGCGATCCGCGTGGGCTGAGCCTGCGCGCGATGCTGCCCAATGCGATCACAGCCGCCGCTTTGTGTTCGGGCCTTACGGGTATCCGCTTCGCGATTGACGGTGTGTGGGCCTATGCGGTTTTCGCGATTGTGCTCGCGGCGGTGCTCGACGGGATCGACGGGCGGATAGCGCGATTGCTCAATGCCCAGTCGCGGTTCGGTGCGGAGCTGGACAGTCTGGCGGACTCGCTGTCTTTCGGAATGGCGCCCGCCATCATCCTTTATTTGTGGTCCTTGCAGCAGCTCGATCCGTTTGGCTGGTTTGCGGCGCTCTCCTTCGGGACGTGCTGCGCGCTTCGGCTGGCGCGGTTCAATGCCCAGATCGATGTCGATGATCAGCCGCACAAATCCGCCGGGTTTCTGACCGGTGTGCCCGCTCCGGTGGCGGCGGGCATGGCTTTCGCGCCGTTTTACCTCTGGATGGCAACCGGGAACGAGGCGTTTCGTGATCCGATTCTTGCAACGGTCTGGGTTGCGGCGATGGCGATCTTGATGATTTCGAACATGGCCACGCTGAGCTGGGGGGCGATGCGGCCGCGCCGTGATGTGAGATTACCGCTAATCGCGCTGGCGGCGCTTGTCTTCGCTGCGTTGCTGGTGACGCCGTGGTGGACACTGGCCGCGATCAGCGTGAGCTATCTCGTCCTGATGCCCTACGCCTTGTTTAAATACGGGCGGATCAAGCGGCGAAGAAGGCTGGCTCGGGAGCAGGCCGACGCCGTGCTTGCGGAAGACGACGGATAAGCGAACGGTTAGCGGCTCGCGAGGTACGATGAATATCGCGCAAACGGGTTTCTTGTGCTTCAACCATCGGCACAAACCCCGCCTTGGCAAGCGCACGCTCGCGCTTCAATGCTGCAAAAGTGCTGCGTCCGCGAAGCCAGCTATCGATGAGGCTGAGCAGGGTGACCACGGCGAGGGTGGAGAAAAGAACTGCCAAAGTGAGTGCGATCATCGTTTCGTTTCCTTGCTTTGATTACCCCAATGACGGAAGCGTCCCGTCATTTCCGCATTGTGCGGGGGCGATTGGAGAACGAATTCCGCGCTCCGTTTAATCCCGTACCGCTTCTGTTCTCACAGCTTGTTCTATAAGTGTTCTCCCTAGTCAAGCGGATTTGTTCCGCTTGTGTTCCAAAATTGCGATTGGCACTAGATTTTGTGTTCAAGCCGCACTAAGTGCGCCCTCTCGTTGAGGTCACCCGCGCGAATCACGTGTCGGCGCTTCGGCGAAATTCACATGGAAAGCGCTACATACCGGTGCTGCCAGCGGGGTCTCCGCCAGCGGCTTCCAGCTTTCCAGAGGAACAACCGGAAAGGAAAGACCTATGGCGACCACCACCGTCACCATGCAGCAATTGATTGAGGCCGGAGCGCATTTCGGCCACCAGACCCACCGCTGGAACCCGCGGATGAAGCCGTATATTTTCGGCAACCGCAACGGTGTTCACATCATCGACCTGTCGCAGACCGTGCCGCTGTTCGCGCGCGCTCTCGATTTTGTCGAGCAGACCGTTCGCGCAGGCGGCAAAGTGCTGTTCGTCGG
>JBCCOF010000105.1:0-9372 GCA_039025455.1 Pseudomonadota bacterium
AGCCGGATTGCGCCCTCGGCCAGATCGCCGGTTTCGGCTTCAACCAGAGCGGCGTTGGTGAGTTCATCCTTGCGGACGTGTACCTGTGCAAGTGTCATCGGGGTAATCTCCTCTCTTGAGATCAGCCCTAGCCCATCACGGCTCGCTTTCCCACCGTGTTGCGCGGATTGAGTCGCGCTGTTCGCTGACAGCCATCCACGCGGCGAGATGATCGCATTGGGCAAGGCCGACCTCGCCCTGGGGAGTAAGTTGTAGCCCGCGCAGCACCGGATAGAGGAACACGTCTGCCAGAGTGAAACCGAGCGCGGTCCACGCCCCGTCCTGCTGCATTTCCGCCTCGCAAAAGCCGAGCGCGCGGCTGATCATAGGCAGCGCGCGTTCGATCTTCTCCTGATCCAGCGGATAGCCCGCGACGCGGTGCATGATCCACGGCATGACCAGCCCGTTTTCAAACAGCGGAAACAGGTAGTTATTGGCGATGGCGACCCATTTATCCATCACTGCGCGCTTCGCGGGATCGGCGGGCTGGAGCGCGCCCTTATTGTGAGCATTGTCCAGATATTGCGCGATGGCGACGCTTTCGATCAGCTCGAGGCCGTCGACTTCCACCACCGGCACCTTGCCGAACGGGTGGCGGTTTTGGGGAGATTGCGCGGCGGTGGCGATGGTTTCGTGGGTGAGCCCCGCTTCCTCGCAGGTGATTTCGACTATGCGGGTGTAGGTCGAAATGACCGTGCCGTGGATTTGGACTTGGGGCACTAGTCTTTCCTCGCAGAAAAGTCGTTTGCTCCAAAAGCGCCCCCGCTTGCCTGCGCCAGTTGCCGGGCAAGGTCAGCCTTAATGTAGAAGGTTTCACCAGCTGTAGGCCCCCATCGAATTCCGCACTTCTTCAACAAGAGGTGCTGTGTGGGGAACGTCGCAAAGGCCTCCCAAGGAAGAAACGCAGCCTTGGCGACAGGTGACGAGTAAAAATGCGGGCGCATGCGAACACCGTCCTCGCACACCTGAAATGCCATGCCGATCCAGTACGACCAAGGCCGACCAAAATCCGCATAGGACAGAGGGAAAGTCCTCGAGGGCCGTGAGTCTGGTCGATCAGGGTGGGCGCGCACTACTCGATTGAAACCCGAAAACTCAGGGTACACGAAGCCATGAACCAACCAAGTACCCAGCCCGAAAGCTAGAATGAAGAAGAACCCTAGAAAGCTCTCGCTCATTGCCGACCTGAAAGCGTTGTAGAGTTATGACGCACCTGATTTGCGGTGTCCTGCATCATCGCCCCTGATCCGGAGAGCCGAATCTCCCGTCGCTCGCCAGCGCCAGTCTCTCTGCCAGGCGACGATAGATGATCATGCTGTCGCGGGTCTCCGGCCCCCAATATATACGGCAAGCGTCCCAGATAAACCACTGATAACGCTCGGTCCGAAAGCGATCCCACGGCAGGAATAGCGGGTTGCTAAACCATCCGAACAGCTTCCAAACGCGGATGCGAAGGCCCGCTTCGCACACTTCGAATGTCAGAATACCGCTATAGGACGCACCGAATAGCGGATGGCCCAGATGGCCATTGCTGAAGCGAAACCGTTTCAGCGTTGTCGCATTAGGCCTGTCGGGAAAATCGCGCTCGAGGCGGCTCCACCCGCCGACTTTCGCGATAAGCGTTGTGACGCCCAGCCATATGGCGGGAAACACAATGGCGAACAGCAAGACAACGGTCAGAACGGTGGCTGTCCCGCTCACATTCAGATCACACCCGCATCGGCATCAGCACATACAGCGCCGGGCTCGAATCATCCTTGCGGATGAGCGTCGGCGCGCCTGCGTCGGCCAGGTGCAGTTCGACCGTTTCGCTGTCGATCTGGTCGAGTATGTCTTTGAGGTAATTCGCGTTGAAGCCGATTTCGAAGCCGTCCGACTTGTAATCCGCCGCCAATTCCTCGGTCGCGGTGCCGTTATCGGGCGATGTGACCGAGAGCGTCACCTTGTCGGTGTCCAGCCCCATCTTCACCGCGCGGGTTTTCTCTGTGGCGATTGTCGCCACGCGATCAACGCCTTGGAAGAAGATCTTCGGATCGACTGTGAGGAGTTTGTCGTTCCCGGTCGGGATGACGCGGCTGTAATCGGGGAAGGTCCCGTCGATCAGCTTGCTGGTCAGCACAACCCCGCCCTCACCGCTCAATGTGAAGCGGATCTTGCTTGCGGAAAGGTCGATCAGGACATTGCCGTCAGCCTCTTCAAGCAGTTTGCGCAGTTCTGCCACGGCTTTGCGTGGCACGATCACGTCGGGCATGCCTTCGGCGCCCTCCGGCCGGTCGAGCGTGAAGCGCGCGAGCCGGTGGCCATCGGTCGCGGCGGCTTTCAGCACCGGCTCGTCATCATCAGTCACGTGCAGGAAGATGCCGTTGAGGTAATAGCGGGTTTCCTCGGTCGAGATCGCGAACCGCGTGCGGTCAATCATCTCGGCGAGGGTCTTTGCGGGCAGTTCGAACGAGGTTGGCAGGTCGCCCTCGACGATCACCGGGAAATCGTCGCGCGGCAGGGTTGGCAGCTTGAAGCGGCTGCGCCCGGCCTTGATCTCCATCCGGTTTTCGGCCGTTTCAAGGCTCACCTGACTGCCCTCGGGCAGCTTGCGGGCAATGTCGAAGAGCAGATGCGCCGATACTGTGATAGCTCCGGCAGTCTCCACCGAAGCCGCCGTCATCGTCTCGACCACTTGCAGATCGAGGTCGGTCGCCATCACTTTGACGCTGCCCCCGTCGCTCGCGTCGATCAGGACGTTAGAGAGGATCGGGATGGTGTTGCGGCGCTCCACCACCGATTGCACGTGAGAGAGACACCGCAGGAGTGTCGCGCGTTCGATCGTAGCCTTCATGAATCTTGGCCCTATTGCTTCAACGTTGAGAGCACACGGTGCGGCAGGATTCGCCCGCAGCGCTCGGGAATTGACGAAAACCTTAGCGCGAAGATGAATACGGGCAAGTTTGCGGGGGCTCCAAGGGACTTTGCCTTGGGGATAAGCACGGTTCAGGGGCCAGCCAGCAAGTCGATCGAGCGTTTTCGCAGCAACCGATTGATGAAATATGCATGCAGCAAGCGAAACACGGCGTCCTCTCTGACGCCTTCTTTGAGTGCCGTTTCTTCGGCAATGGCAACGATATCGTCTTCCAGCGCATCGAATTGCCTCTCGGCTTCCTTGATGTATGCTGCATCTGCAAGGCCTGCATCGATGTTTACGGTTCCCACCAAGCCTGCCACTTGCTTTGTGTCAACACCAATGACCACCAAGCGCCGCAGCAATTCTTCCTGCAACAAATGGCGGATGTTGGCTGCTGCGTAGTGTCTGGCCTTCTCCCCCTTTAGCCTGCTCGCGATCACGCACCTGCGAACCAGTGCAACCAACTCGTCGTTCACACCCTCGGGCCATTCCGGGTTTACCGTCGGGTATAAGCCCTCGTCGACCAAGAGGCTCGCTATGTCGGAAGTGGAATTCGTCGCCGCGCAGTTGATTGGCGCGTGGTCCTGCGCGATTGCCGGAGCCGCTAATGCCAATGCCAAGACCATCAATTGCTGTTTAAACATTGAGGGTAGTCCAGTTGTTAAGAGTGGCCTGCTCTCTGTGGGTAAGCGTGGCTCAGGGCCGCCAGCATTGTGCCGGCGGCGAGAACCATTGCTTTGAGCACCTTACTGGCGATTTCTGGCTTGGGCATCGCGCATATGCTTCAGAAACACCGGCAGTACAGCGCGAAAGTCCTTAATGCGGTTGGACAGATATGGGAGATCGCCGCGGTTATCGATCCGCACCACGGTGTCGATCCCAACCTTGTTCGGCAAAGCGTATGAACGGCCATAGTAATTGGTGTCGTTATAGCTCATCACCGCGGCACGCAGCGCGTCGGATACGCCATTCGAGATATCAAAATTCGCAAAGATAATGATCGATTTGCAATCTCTCTCGCCGGTGCAACCGACCGGTCGGATGATGATGTTCACCGGAGATTCGCCCGGCAAGGTCATTTGGGATCTACGGCTGCCGTCCTGTCGCTTCTCCGACAGTGTGTAGCCCTGTGCGGTAAATGTCTGGAACAGCTGATCGGCGGACACGCCAGATGGGTTCTCCACGACAATTTGAGCAGCGGCCGGTGAAGCGGCCATAATGGCCAAGGCTGCGAGCGAAGTTGTCAGAAGTGATTTCATTATTCCCCCATTATGCAAGTGCGCCAAAGCGAACGCGTCATCCGACCATGGCCATCCCGCCATTAACGTGCAGTGTCTCGCCTGTTATATAACCGGCTTCGCGGCTGCCGAGATACGCAACAGCGGCGCCGATATCATCGCCCTCGCCCATCTTGGCCATCGGAATGCGGGCATTGATCGCGTCCTGCTGTTTCTCGTCGAGCGCCGATGTCATCGCGGTGCGGATGAAGCCGGGCGCGATGCAATTGGCGGTGATCCCGCGCGATGCGACTTCCTGCGCGAAACTCTTCGTCATGCCCGTCAGGCCTGCTTTGGCCGCGGCGTAGTTCATCTGCCCCGGATTGCCGGTTGAGCCGACCACGCTGGTGATGTTGATGATCCGGCCAAAGCGCGCTTTCATCATCGGGCGTGCGCTGGCGCGCATCAGGCGGAAGGCCGCTTCGAGATTGACCGCGATCACCTGATCCCACTCGTCGTCCTTCATCCGCATGGCGAGATTGTCGCGCGTGATCCCGGCATTGTTTACAAGGATATCGATCCCGCCAAGCGTATCGAGCGTCGCCGGGATAAGTTCTTCGACCTGTGTTGAATCGGACAGATTGCAGGTGATCTCGACATGGTCGCCGGCTTCGGGCGAGCCGACCTCTTCGATCAACTGTTCGCGAAAGGCGCGCAGCTTGTCGCCGTTCGACCCTGACAGAGCGACCCGCGCACCCTGTTTGGCGAGCGCAATCGCGATTGCCGATCCGATGCCACCGCTCGCGCCGGTGACCAAAGCGTTCATTCCTGCAAGTGAGAACATTATCGTCTTACCTCTTTATTGCGCGGCGAAATCTCGCGCTGTGATGCGTTGCATTGTCTTGGCTGACAAATACACGCTGACTTGGTCCAATTTGCGTTGATCTGGCGCGAGGCCAGTCTCGACCAGAAAGCTGCCCATGACCTGCGCTTCGGCCGGCAGGATACGCTCGTCGGAGCCTGTCATCCCCGAACGCAGGTGTTTCTCCATGACTTTCCAGAGGCGCGTTCGATCACCCATGACCAGCAAGGCATCGATCCTATCAAAATCCTCGGGCGTCAAAACCCCATGCTGTCGCAAGGTCAGTTCCATGATGCGGCCAAGCTCGTGTTCCGAAGCCGAATCTCTCTTCCCCAATTGCCAACCATTGGCTTGTGCGCATGTGCGCGCGACACCGGTAATGATCTGTGCCAACTGCACAAAGGACGGCGGCTGCGTCTGAAACAGCACGTCAAGTTTGGGGAGCAGTGTGTCGATTTCGACCTTCTGTTGCTCGGTGTATGTTTCGGCGATGCATCCAAGTTGATCAGGCTCTTCAGCCTGCGCCGCGACTGAAGCGCCGAGCGCCGCACTGGCAGCAAAAAGCCAATTCTTGATCATCAACCAATGTCCTTCGCGAAAGCCTCTAGCTCGGCCATGGTGATGACGCTTTGTGTCTCCGCTTCGCCTGCGATCTTGCGGATCATCGGGGTCAGCACCTTGCCGCCCAATTCGACGAACTGCGTTGTCCCTTCCGCGTGCATGGCGGCGACACTCTCGCGCCAGCGCACGCGGCCCGTGACCTGTTCGACCAGCAGTTTCTGCTCCTCTGCCGGATCGCTCACCTTGCTCGCCGTAACATTGGCATAGATAGGCAGGGCCATCGCGCCGGGCGGTGTTTCAGCCAAAGCCTCTGCCATACGAACAGCGGCGGGCTGCATAAGCGAGCTATGGAAGGGCGCGGATACGGGCAGGAGGACGCCGCGCTTGATCCCGTGCTCTTTGACCATCGTCACTGCGCGCTCAATCGCAGCGGTATGGCCCGAGATGACCACCTGCCCCGGATCATTGTCATTGGCGACTTCGCACACTTCTCCATCGGAAGCCGCCGCAGCCGCGAGCGCTTTCGCCTTCTCTATATCCGCGCCAAGCAATGCCGCCATCGTCCCCTCGCCGACCGGAACCGCCTCCTGCATCACCTTTCCGCGCAGCTTGAGCAGCCGCGCCGTGGTCGCCAGATCGAAAGCTCCAGTCGCGCACAAGGCCGTGTATTCGCCCAGCGAATGGCCAGCGACACATTGTGCAACCTCGGTCAGATTGACGCCGAAATCATGCTCCAGCACCCGCAGGGTCGCAATCGAGCTTGCCATAATCGCGGGCTGCGCATTCTCGGTTAGGGTCAGCTCTTCTTCCGGACCCTCGCGCATGATTTTGGAGAGGTTCATGGAAAGCGCATCGTCCACTTCCTCAAGAACTTCACGGGCGGCCTGACTGGCTTCGGCCCGCTCCATACACATGCCGACCCTCTGACTGCCCTGCCCCGGAAACACGAATGCACGCATTGCTTCTAACCCCAATCCCTGGCGTCATTGACGCCTTATCAAATTACTGGCCAGCGGTTAGGCAGCGCCCGCCGGACCCGCAAGTCCGAACGGCACAACCCTGTTGGCAGAAGTGTGACCGATCTCCGCACGCCCGAGATAGGGAATACCGGCCCGCGCGCACCAGAATTGCGCGATTTCCTCTTCGCTCTGGCCGAATTCGACATAATTCTCCGGCACGTTGGTCACCGCCCCCAACCTCAAGCCCGCCGCGTTGCGCAGATTGTCAGCCAAGTGGAAGAACAGCCGGTCGATGGCATAGAGATGCTCTGCCACCTCCTCCACCATCACGACATGATCGGTGAGGTCCGGCATCAGTTGCGTGTTCGAGATCATCGCCAGAGTGATCAGGTTGAAAGCAACCGCAGGCGTGCTGCCATCAAGGCTCGGCTCAAGGCCGCTCGTATCCCCGCCAAACCACCTCAGCACCCGCCGCAAGGCTTCGCGCCCGCGTTCGGAGCGCGCGCTCGCCGGCATCGAGCCGTGAGCGCATTGGCCGATCTTCGCGCGGTAGAGCGCCGCGAGCAGATATCCGCAATCAGAAAAGCCGACATAGGTTTTCGACCGCGCGCTCGCATTCATCTGGGCAATCGCAGATTCGGCGATGCGATTGGAGCCATAGCCCCCCTTTGCAAACCACACCGCATCAAAGGCCGGATCGTTTGCGCATTCCAGCAAAGCGCTCAGCCGTCGCAGGTCGTCGCCTGCAAAATGACCTTTCCTCTCAAAGCACTGGTCGTGGAATGTGACCGCGTGCTCGGGAAATTCAGCCGCGACCAATTGCTCAAGCGCGGCGGCATGATCGCGCGTAATCGGAGTTGCCGGTGCACAAATAGCGATATTTGTCATGTGCAGACCCTATGTCGCTTGTCAGTCCTCACGCAAGCCAATAACCATGATTCGCATGGGACCAGAGGGTGACGGGCCAGACCTCGAAGGACGGCCATTCTTTTTTTGCGGCATTGGCGGATCGGGCATGCTCCCGCTCGCGCAGATCGTGCATGGCATCGGTCACGAGGTGGCGGGATCAGACCGCAGCCGCGATCAGGGTCGCACTCCCGCAAAATTCGAATGGCTGAGCGAAAACGGGTTCGAACTGTTCGCGCAAGACGGCAGCGGCATTACTTCGGCTGACCAGATCCTGATCGCCTCCGCCGCCATCGAGGACACGGTTCCGGAGATAGCGAAGGCGAGAGAACTTGGTCTGGAGCGGTTGAGCCGGGCGGAACTAAATTCGGCTCTTTTCAACCAAGCGGGCTATTCCATCGCAATCGGCGGGACCTCGGGCAAATCGACTGTGACCGGGATGATCGCCTGGATTCTTGCCGAAATGAACTACGACCCGACCGTGATGAACGGCGCCGTGATGAAGAACTTCGTCAGCGAGGATAACCCGTTCGCGAGTGCAAGGGTTGGAAAACCGCAAATCTTCGTCAGCGAAGTGGACGAAAGCGACGGCACCATCGCGCTCTATCGCCCCACAATCGGCGTGCTGCTCAATGTCAGCCTCGACCATAAAAGCATGGAAGAGCTGCGCGTGCTGTTCGGAAACTATCTCAAAGCCTCGGGCTGCGCGGTGGTGAACTTTGACAATGAGGAAGCGCGCTTTCTTGCCGAAGGGGCATCGCAGCTGGTGAGTTATGGCGTGAACTCTCCCAATGCGGACATCACGGTGGAGCCGGACTCTATTGACCAAAGCCCGTTTGGCATCCGCGCTGCGGTAATCGACAATCGCAACCGCGAAGTGTTCCCGCTGATCCTGCCGATGCCGGGGCTGCACAATCTCTCCAACGCGCTTGCTGCCATCGCAGCTGTCACGGCGGCGGGCATAGATGTGCGCCAAGCGGCGATGGCTCTGCGCGACTTTGCCGGATTGGCGCGGCGGTTCGATGTAGTCGGTACGACGCCGAGCGACATCACCGTGGTCGATGACTTTGGCCACAACCCGGAGAAGTGCGCCGCGACGCTGCGAACGCTCAAGACCACGCCGGGCCGCGTAATCGCGTTCTTCCAACCGCACGGATACGGCCCGCTGCGCCAGATGGGCGACGAGCTTGCCGAGACTTTTGCGCGCGAGCTAGGGCCGGAGGATCACGTGATAATGTGCGATCCGGTCTATTACGGCGGCACTGTGGATCGCAGCGAAGGCAGCGAACGAATTGTCTCGCTAATCGCCGGCGACGAGAAGCACTCACCCCCGCAAGCGGTTCACATCCCGGATCGCTCCGATTGCGGGGACCGGATGGTGAAGCTGGCCCGGCCCGGCGACCGCATCGTGATCATGGGCGCGCGCGACGACACGCTCAGCAGTTTTGCAAAGAGCCTGTTCGAGCGGCTCGAATGAACATCTATGCAAGGGCACGGCGGCACGCATGGCGGATGCTGTTTGCGCTTGCGCTGGCGATTGGATTTGTCCTCGCCGTCGACATTTATCTGGGACATTCGACCATTGCCTTTGCCGTGGCGATCGTCGGGCTGGTGGCGGCCAATGCGCGCATGCTCGGCTATAACTGCCCGAACTGCGGAAAGAACCTGTTCTTTCGCGGGATGTTTGTGGTCCCGTGGCCCAACCGAATTTGCGGTCAGTGCGGCGATCAGTTGGATCGCGACCCGCCGGGCTAACCCATCGCCTTTAGCGCCTGCTCCTCGCGCGCAGTGGCTCTTTGGTACGCCTCGCGCGCGGTCAACCGCTCTCTGTACTCTTTCAGTACCCCCGGAACGCCCTCGTCCAGCCCCACCCTCTCGGCCAGAATAAGCGCATATCCCACGCAAATATCAGCCACGGTGAAGCGATCCGCA
>JBCCOF010000106.1:0-9077 GCA_039025455.1 Pseudomonadota bacterium
CTGCGCCGTCCGAAGTCGCTCCGAAACCGGTGACCTCGGCGTAGATCTTCGCGCCACGCGCCTGAGCGTGTTCGAGGCTTTCCAGCACCACAATCGCGCCGCCACCGCCAATGACAAAGCCATCGCGGTTGGCGTCGAAAGCGCGAGAGGCGCGTTCGGGCGTGTCGTTATACTTGCTCGACATCGCGCCCATTGCGTCGAACAGGCACGAAAGGGTCCAATCGAGCTCCTCGCCCCCGCCGCCAAACATCACATCCTGTTGACCCAGAGCGATCTGCTGCGCGGCCAGACCGATGCAATGCAGCGAGGTCGAGCACGCCGAAGTGATCGAGAAGTTCATGCCCTTGATCTGATAGGCCGTCGCAAGGTTCGCGCTGACCGTCGAGGACATGGTCTTGGGCACAGCAAATGGACCGATCCGCTTGGTAGCGCCGGTTTTGAGCACCGTCTGGTGCGCTGCCAGCATCGCCGAAGTGGACGGACCACCCGAACCGGCAATCACGCCGGTCATCGGGTTGATAACATCCTTTTCTTCCAACCCGGCATCGGCAATCGCCTGACCCATCGCGATATGGGCATATGCAGCACCCGGCCCCATAAAGCGAAGCGTGCGCTTGTCGACGTGCTCGGTCACATCGAGCTTCACCGATCCCGCAATCTGCGAACGGAAGCCGTGTTCGGCCATATCCTCGTTAAATGTGATGCCGGATTTGCCGGCTTTCAGCGAGGCGACCACCTCGGCTGCATTGTTGCCAATCGAAGAGACGATTCCCAACCCAGTGATGACTACGCGCCGCATTTATCCCCTTTTCACGCCTCTGACCTGTTCAACATGTCGGCCCGCTCAGGCCTCGGACAAGGCGACTTTCATGTCTTTAACCTGGTAGATGACCTCGCCATCCGCTTCAACGCGGCCATCGGCGACGCCCATGGTCAAGCGCCGCGTCTGAACGGCCTTGGTAAAGTCCACATAATAGGTCAGCATTTTGCGGTCGGGCCGCACCATACCGGTTAGCTTAACTTCGCCGACGCCCAGCGCATAGCCGCGCCCCTGCCATCCGCGCCAGCCCAGATTGAAGCCGGTCAATTGCCACAGGCCGTCAAGGCCGAGACAGCCCGGCATGATCGGATTGCCGGGAAAGTGGCAATCGAAGAACCACAGGTCCGGCTTGATATCGAACTCGGCCACGACATGGCCCTTGCCATGCTCGCCGCCATCGCCGGAGATATCGGTGATCCGGTCCATCATCAGCATGGGTGGCTCTGGCAATTGCGCGTTGCCCGGGCCGAACAGCTCTCCACGCGCGCACTTCAACAGCGCGTCACGGTCAAAGCTGGTTGGAAAATCGGTCATATCCGTTGGTGCCCCCAACTGTTGTGCATGGTTTCAGGACCCTTGAACACGAATTGCTCCCCTGTGCGATCTTATTCGCACCGTTTGGTGGTCCACATAGAGTGCCGGTTGGCGCACCGCAATGTCAGTTGCGCCCATTGCGCTTCTGCCCCTGTTGATGACTGAACAGCTGTTGTCGCCCGCTCAGTTCGGATCGGCGCTGCAAGCGGTGATTTCGCCTGGTTCCTTGAGCTTCTTGCCGCGTCCAAATCGCGCAAAATACCCTTTGATATCGGGGCGTTCGATAAATTCGAGCAGCTCATAACCGACCGCTTCGAACTCGCAGAACAAAAGCGCGGGCGGAATGCCATGACGGGTGGTGGGCCGATCAACATCGACTACGATTATCTGCCCCTCTTCCGTCAGCGCCGGCCACATCCGCCACAAGAACGCATAAGGTTCAGTGACCTCGTGGTACATATGAACCAGAAAGATGCGGTCAAAACTGTCGACTGGCATTTGAGGGTCGTCGGGCTCGCCAAGCTTGATCGAGATATTGTCCAGCTGCTCTTGATCGATCCGGCGTCCCAGCCTTTGCAGAGCCTTTCGATCAATATCCTGCGCCAAAACACGGCCATCATCGCCGACCCGCTCGGCAAGGCGGACAGTATAATAGCCCTCGCCTGCGCCGATATCCGCAACAGTCATTCCGTTGTCTATGTTTGCGAGATCCATCACCGTATTCGCTTCACCGCGCTCATCGCGCGCGTCTTCGTTCGAAAACTGGTTGGAGATTACATCGGCTACAGGTCGATCAGGTGCCGGAAATTCAAGCGCGGTCTCCGGTCGTCCTTCTGCATCTGACGACTCCTCGCATGCCTGTGTCACCAAAAGTGCGGCGAACAACAGTGTCGATCTGATTGCTGGGATTAGTCCGATGCGCATGGGTTTTAGCGACTAGCCTCAAGGGTAGTGTTTGGCAAAATCGAATTTCACGCGGACACGCTAGCGCACCCGCTACTCCACATCCTCCACATCGACCGCTTCGCCGGTAACACGCTGCGCCAAGGCTGCCGATATGAACTCGTCGATCTCTCCATCGAGCACCTTGTCGGGTGAGCTGGAGGTGACGCCTGTGCGCAGGTCTTTGACCATCTGATAGGGTTGCAGAACATAGGACCGGATCTGATGTCCCCACCCGATCTCGCTCTTTTCCTGATACTCGCCCGAAGCCGCCGCTTCGCGCTCGGCCATTTCACGCTCGAAAAGGCGCGCCTTGAGCATATTCATCGCGGTGGCGCGATTCTTGTGCTGGCTGCGGTCGTTCTGGCTGGCGACGACGATGCCGGTCGGTTGGTGGGTGATACGCACCGCAGAATCGGTGGTGTTGACGTGTTGCCCGCCGGCTCCCGAGGCCCGGTAGGTGTCTATCTTGAGATCGGAGGGGTCAATTTCGATGTCGATATCGTCGTCGATCACGGGATAGACCCAGACGCTCGAAAAGCTCGTATGGCGCTTGGCTGCGCTGTCATAGGGGCTGATGCGGACGAGGCGGTGCACGCCGCTTTCGGTTTTGGAATAGCCGTAAGCGCCCTCGCCCTTGATCAGCAATGTTGCCGATTTTATGCCAGCCTGATCACCCGCCTGATATTCGACCGTCTCGACCTTGAACCCGCGCCGCTCGGCCCAGCGGCCATACATCCGGAACAGCATTTCGGCCCAGTCCTGACTTTCGGTTCCGCCAGCGCCTGCGTGAATTTCGAGATAGGTGTCGTTGCTGTCGGCTTCGCCAGCGAGCAGCGCTTCGACCTTGTCCGCATCCGCGCGGTCGGCGAGCTTTTCGAGGGTGGCGAGACCATCATCAATGATGCTCTCCTCGTCCTCGGCCTCGCCCATTTCGATGAACTCGATAGCATCGGCCATCTCAGCGGAAATCTCGCGCACCGTTTTGACCGCGCTTTCGAGCGTCTTTTGTTCGCGGCTGATCGCTTGCGCTTCCTTGGGATTATCCCAGAGCGTCGGGTCCTGAACACGCGCGTCCAGCTCGTCGAGCCGCCGCAGCGCCCGCTCCCAATCAAGCGACTGGCGTACCAGATCGAGCGCAGCTTCGATCCTGTCGATATGTGCCTGGCCTTCGGCCCGCATGGTCTATCCTTGCAAAATTGTCAGGGTGCACCGCTTAGCGCCCAGGGGTCGATTGTAAAGCTGGAGTATAAGAAGCCCGCGAACAGCAGCGGCGGCGATCAGTAAATGCCGCCCTGCTCCTCGACGAAGTCTTCTTGCTCGGTCTCCTGTTCGACCTGCTGCTCTCGCCGGGCAGCGCCGCTGCCTGAACGGATCAAAGCGAGGATCTCGTCGCGTTTTGCGGCGATCTGATCCGATCTTGTGACACGCTCAGGTTCGGTATCCGGCTTGAACGCTTCCCAGATGATCGAAGCTTTTGCGTCCCCTGTGGGCCAGCCATTTAGCACTTTCTTGCCAGACAGCCGGTCGACCCGAACCATCCGTATGCCCGGTGGCGCAACGGGTGGTTCAACCCGCCAGCGATCCCGCGTAGCGAGAATGAAATCCTTGATAATGGGCGCGACAATCGTCCCGCCCTGCGCGTATCCGCCCATGGGCTTGGGTCGGTCAAACCCGACATAGGCGCCCGCGATCAATCGCTGCGTCCCGCCAATGAACCACACGTCTTTGGACTGGTTGGTGGTGCCTGTCTTCCCGAACAGCGGAAGGTCGATGCTATTGAGTGTGGTGGCGGTGCCGCGGTCAACCACACCCTCTAGCATATGCATCACCTGGAACGCGGTGCGCGGGTCCATCGCCTGACGGCCCTTTAGACCAAAGCGAGGCATGGGCTGACCATCCCACTCGTCCATATTGCAACCCGTGCATTGGCGTTCATCCGCGCGGTAGATCACCTTGCCACGGCGATCCTGCACGTAATCGATAACAGTGGGCTTGTTCAGCCGCCCATGATTGGCGATCGCGCTGTAGGCGTTGACCATTTTCAGCACGGTCGATTCCTCTGCACCCAAAGTGGTCGCAGCATAGGGATCGGGGTTGTCGTTGATATCCATGGCCTTGATCGTATCGACCACATTATCCATGCCAGCCTGCATGCCGATCTGCACGGTCATAATGTTCTGCGATTGCTCGAGACCATAGCGCAAGGGAGATTCGCCTCCGCGCCCACCGCGAATACACTTCTGACCGCGCCCGCCGCCTTGATTGTAGCAATAGCGCGAATTGTCGATCTTGGTCGAAGGGGTCATGCCATTGTCCAAGCCCGCTGCGTAGACGAACGGCTTGATCGTAGAGCCGGGTTGACGATTGGCTTGCGTGGCGCGGTTGAAATCGGACAGGCCGTAATCAAACCCGCCCTGCATCGCGAGCACGCGGCCATATTGCGCGTTCTGAACGACCATCCCGCCTTGCGCATCGGGCACAATGGCAACGCGATAGCTGTTGCCGCTCGGGCGTACAGCGAGCACATCGCCGACCTTTACGGCTCCGGGGGCACCAACCAGGGGAGCTTCCTCGCCATCCTTGAAGCCGACCGTCGCACGCGAACCGCTGCGCTCGATCACAACGCCAACGCGCCAGTCTTTGTAATTCACCTTGAACGGCGAGCTCGCCAGCTGTCCTGCCCAACTGCCGTCATCAAGGTCGATTGTCGCCGCAGCACCGGCCCAGCCACGGCTGCCGTGATATTTGAGCAAACCCTTTCGCAGAGATTCTCGCGTCGCTTCCTGCATCTCTGGATCAAGCGAAGTGCGAACCCAAAGCCCGCCCGCATAGACGCTGTTCTCGCCGTCTTCCGCTGTCTCGCCAAACTGCGCAATCAGCTCGCGTCGCACCTCTTCAATAAAGTAATCCGCCTCGACATATTGCCGCGAACGCTGCTGTTTAAGCCCCAATGGCTGGCTCTGAGCGGCCGCGCGCTCCGCCTCGGAAATGAACCCGTTATCGGCCATTTGTTCCAGCACAAAGGCGCGGCGCGCCATAGCATCGCTTTCGCGGTCTTTGCGGCCATAGCGCTCGGGCGCCTTTGGCAGGATCGCAAGGAAAGCGATTTCGTGCAGATCCAGTTCGGCAACGTCCTTGTCAAAGTAAGCGACGGAAGCAGCTTGAACCCCGTAAGAGCGACGGCCAAGCGGGATTTCGTTGAGGTAAAGCTCAAGGATTTCCTCCTTGGTCATTGCCTCTTCGATCCGGCTGGCAAGGATCATTTCCTTAAGCTTACGCGTGATCGAATACTCATCGCCCAGAAGCAGCACTTTCGCGACCTGTTGCGTGATGGTCGAACCGCCAACCGCGCGCTCGTCCGATCCGAACTTTGTCGCATAATCGACCACCGCATTCATCGTGCCCGTTACATCGACGCCGCTATGCGTGAAGAACGTTTTGTCCTCGGCCGAAATATAGGCCTCGATCAGCTGCTCCGGGAAATCCTCATATTGAAGCTGAACCCGGCGATCGCGTTCGTAGGAATGCACAATCTCGCCGTCCAATCCGCGCACCATGGTCGGCAACGGCGTTTCATATTCGGTAAGCTGATCGACCTCGGGCAGATCGCTCGCAAGCCAAATCCAAGCAGCCACCCAAATGGCGATTGCGAGGCCCAAAAGAACGGCGAGAATTTTGAACAGCCAACCGCCGCGCCAACGCTCGGCAAACCAGGCACCCGCTCCCGCAAGGTCGCGTTTCACCCGGTAACCGAAATATTGCAGCGGTGTGGTTGTGGTTTCTTCTTCAGTCATCTTGCGCGCCGGATATCACGGGTCGCTTGAAAAAGGCCAGTGGCATTGCACACCCGATCATGCGATTTTTTGTGTATCGTGGCATATTGATCGAGCGACGGGTTCGACAGCCGCCTATGGTTCTGCACGACGGGCAAAATACACCCTTATGGCGCGGGCGAGAACCTGCACATAGGTCGCGCGGCCCTCTTCGGTGTTCAAGCGCGCCCGATCATCACGATTGGTGATAAAACCGCTTTCGAACAGCACTCCGGGAACATCGGGTGCGCGCAACACAGCCAGCGCGGCCGAACGCTCGGCCTGCGAATGAAATGCCAAACGTCCCTGTCCCTCGCGCAAGATCAGCGAGGAGAACTCGGTCGCATCATCCTGCGTTTGCTGTTGCGAAAGCTCGACCAAAATGGTGCTAACCTCATCGCTCTGCCCTTCGACCGAGACACCATTCAGGTTGTCGGCATTGTTCTCGCGCGCTGCGAACCGCGCAGCCGCCTCGCTCGATGCTTCGGTCGATAAAGTGTAAATGCTCGCCCCGCTGACATCGTCCCGCGCACCAGCGGAGTCAGCGTGAAGCGAAAGGAAAAGATCGGCGCCAAGAAGCCGCGCGATCTCTGGCCTGTTTGCAAGCTCGACGATGCTGTCATCATCACGGGTCAACGCCACGCGAATACCGCCCTCGCGCAGCAGCTCGTCTCTTAGAGCAAGCGCCATAGCGAGCACGATATCCTTCTCGCGCACATTCGCACCGATCGAACCCGGATCACGACCGCCATGGCCGGCATCGATCACAACCAGAGGCCGGGAGGGATCGTCCGGGCCTTGAATGGCAGGCAACTCTATCACTGCGCCTTCGCCGCGAAGTGCATATTCAAGGACGTAATCGCGTCCCCAAGTGGGGACCGGAATGCTTAGACCCAAAGCGATCGCGCCGCCGAAAATCAATGCCGGAATGACGAGGATCAGAATTAGAAGCGCGCGAATGCTCATCGCGTAACGGCTTAGAATGTTGACGAAGCTTAGCGCAATAGAGTTGCGAGGTGTAACCCACGGTGCTAGCGAAGTTTCACGAAGCGTATCAATCAGGTGTCAACGGATACCCTTTATCGCTTCTCCCGCAGGCCGCGCAAAATCCCTTTGCGATTGGCCACATAACAGGTTGATGCAGTGACGAGACAGTTCTCCTCGCAGATGTGTGCACAGCGCCTCAGTGGCACCTTTGATGGTAGTGCAACGCATACGAGCCGACACGCGGACACGCTCCGTATTCTCGCCGCAGCAGACACGATTACCGCCGCCCGTCTTGAAACACGGCGCGGTGCGAAACCCACAACTGGCTTGGCCCAACGGCCTGCCGCTTCACCACATTATGCGCACCCTCACCTGCGACGAGCGGGCCGACGGGGCGTTTGGAGACAACACAATGGCAACGCGCATGCTAATCGATGCGCGCCACTCGGAAGAAACCCGGGTGGCGGTTCTCAAAGGCAACCGGATTGAGGAGTTCGATTTCGAATCTGCTGAACACAAGCAGATCAAAGGCAATATTTACTTAGCGAAAGTCACCCGCGTCGAACCGTCTTTGCAGGCGGCGTTCGTGGATTTTGGCGGCAATCGCCACGGCTTCCTCGCCTTCAACGAAATCCACCCCGATTATTACCAGATTCCGCAAGATGACCGCGAAGCGCTGCTCGCCGAAGAAGCCGCAGCCGCCGAGGAAGAAGCGCGCCTACGCAACGAAGAGGAAGAAGAAGGCATCTCCCCCGGCGAAGAATACGACGCCGACGAAGAGAGCGCCGAAGCCCTCGCCGAAGACTTGGCCGAAGATGGCCTGGAGGAAATCGACACCTCCGAAAAGGACAAGGTCGCAACCATCGAAGACGGCGCATCGGACGATGACGACAGCGACGAAGACGATGATGACGACGATTCGGAAGACGAAGAGGGTTCCGAAGGCGAAAGCGAAGATGGCGAAGAAAAGCCACTCCGTGGCCGTGGTCGGCGCGGACGCGCGCGTCGCCAGGGTGGCGGCAAAGGCAAGGACGGCAAAGGCCGCAGCCGCGCCAAGCAAGTCGATGAAGTGCGCGCCAAGCGCATGGCTCTGCGTCGCCGCTACAAGATTCAGGACGTCATTCAACGCCGTCAGGTGGTTCTCGTTCAGGTCGTCAAGGAAGAGCGCGGGAACAAAGGCGCGGCCCTCACAACCTATCTCAGCCTAGCGGGCCGTTACACCGTGCTGATGCCCAACAGCTCGCATGGTGGCGGGATCAGCCGCAAAATCAGTTCAGCCAGCGATCGCAAGCGTCTCAAGCAAGTTGTCGCCGAGTTGTCGCTGCCCAAGACCATGGGCTTGATCGTACGCACGGCTGGGCTCAGCCGGACCAGAACCGAAATCAAGCGCGATTTCGACTACCTCGCGCGGCTGTGGAACGGCATCCGCGACAAAGTGCAGGTATCGACCGCGCCATCGCTGATCCACTCGGACAGTGATCTCATCAAACGCGCCATCCGCGACATCTACAACCGCGAAATCGAGGAAGTGATCGTCGAGGGAGAAGAAGGGTACAAGCTCGCCAAGGGCTTTATGAAGCTTCTGATGCCCAGCCATGCGCGGCGGGTGAAAGCCTATTCTGATCCTGTGCCTATGTTCCAGCGATATGGCGCGGAGGATCAGCTGCGCGCTATGTATGATCCGATGGTTCAGCTCAAATCGGGCGGCTATCTGATTATAAACCCGACCGAGGCGCTGGTCTCGATCGACATCAACTCGGGAAGGTCGACCAAGGAACACGGGATCGAGCAGACCGCGCTGCACACCAATCTCGAAGCCGCCCGCGAGATCGCCCGCCAATTGCGCCTGCGTGACATGGCCGGTCTGGTGGTCGATCTCGCGGGCGGCTTCGAGATTGGTGTGCAGCGCGGTCTGCTCGATCCCGTGTTCCTTGGTCGACCTTCCCGAGTTGATGTCGATCGAGACCAGCGCCTCGGTC
>JBCCOF010000107.1:0-8823 GCA_039025455.1 Pseudomonadota bacterium
GTCGATCCCAATGCGCGAAAGGCTTTCGAGATAAAGCTCCTGAATATCGCCCGGCGATGGCTTCAGGATCACCTGATACTGGTAATAATGCTGCAGCCGGTTGGGGTTCTCGCCATAGCGCCCGTCGGTCGGCCTGCGACACGGTTGCACAAACGCTGCATTCCACGGCTCTGGGCCAAGCGCGCGCAAAGTCGTCGCGGTGTGAAACGTGCCCGCACCCATGCGCATGTCATAGGGTTGCAGGATGACGCAGCCCGCCGCGCTCCAGAAGTCGTGCAAGGTCAGGATCATGTCCTGAAACGAACGCGTCGGGTCGCGCTCTATCGCAGGCGAAATATTCGTGGAGTTGGCCGTTGAACTCATGGGCCGTGCCCTTGCCGGATGCCCCGTGCAGCGTCAATGCTGCAATGCAGCAATCGACACAGAATCCCACCACGAAAAAGGGATATCGTCAAACTTAGCGCTAAATCGCACTTGACTTCGCTTGCTTGACGCGGACCATGCGCACTCCCCTGATTTCACCCCCGAACGGACTTATCCCCTTATGCGCACACTGCTTTATCTCGCCACTTTCGGCCTGGCTTTCGGACAACCGCTCGCCGCGATGCAGCGCGAGCGGCCGGTCGAACCCGAAGAGTTCGTGTGCCCGACCGCCGATCCCGACGTGGCCGCGCCGGAGATCGAACTGCCAGTACAGGATTACGATCCGGCTCCGGCCATGTGGAAGATCGCGGATGAAGACACGACGATCTATCTGTTCGGTACGTACCACGTGCTGCCCGAGGGCTTTCGCTGGCGCACACCATTGCTCGACCGGATCATACAAGAGACGGATGAGGTGGTGTTTGAGTCTCGGGATGATGAAGAGCCTTCTCCCGGTGACCCGATTGACCCGGATCAGCTGAGATTTATGGCGCTTATGGCCGAATATGAGGCGGAAGTGCCGCTCTCACAGCGTATTTCAGAGCGCAACCGGCCCAAACTTGTAAAGCTGCTGAAGGATGCCGGAATACCGCTTTCTCGCGCCGACTATCTCCCGCCGATGATGACGATGTTCGGCATTGCGGTTGCGATGTATGACGCCGCCGGGTCGCAATCCTCCTTGGGCGTGGAAACCGTAATCGAGAAGGAATACCGCGCCAACAACCGCCCTATCTCGGCCATCGAAGATCCCATTCAGGTGATGGAGAACCTGTTCAAAATTGACGAAGATTTGCTCATCACGTCGATCGAAGAAGGCCTCGACGAATGGGACGGCTGCGACTTTATCGACTTCGAGGAGATGAACTGGGAGGGTGAGCACGCCTGGGCCCAAGGGAAGCTTGAAGGCGATTTAATGAAGGACATGTTCGACGATCCCTTCTCCAAAGTCTTCTACGAGGTGCTGCTGGTGGACCGCAATCGCGAGTGGAACGAATGGGTGAAGGACCGGATGACGCGTCCGGGCAATCTTCTGCTCGCGGTCGGTGCGGGCCATATGGAAGGTCCAGATTCGCTCGTCCTGATGCTCGAAGCCGATAATGTGAGCGTCGAGCGCATTCAGTAGACCGCTATATCAGTTAGTTAGAAGGCTCATTGTGCGAACGGCGGCAAATTGAGCACCTTTGTCGAACGGCCGCTCTTACCGCTTCTGGTTTGGCTCACTTCGGCTTCCTCTGCGTTCAGACGGATCGTTAAGCGTCCCACTTCACAAAACGAGCCTCGTTCAACCCACCGTCAAATTTGATCACTATATCCTCCCGCACAAGGAACCCCTGATATGAAACTCACCAAGACACTATTTGCGGCCTCGGCTGCCGCTCTGGCGCTCTTTTCGGCAAGCCCCGCGCTGGCCGATGGCCATAGCGAAGCCCCTGCCGTCGAAGCCGCATCCACGGGCCCTGCCTTGTGGAAGGTCGCCGATGAAGACACGACGATTTATCTCTTCGGCACCGTTCATGCGCTGCCGGCGGACGTCAATTGGTACAGCGGCGCAGTCAAAACCGCGCTCGATTCCAGTGACACGCTGGTCACCGAAGTCGATATGAATGAAGAGGCTTTGGCTGCTATCCAGCAATTGATGGGCACAAAGGGCGTCTATCGCGACGGCTCGACCCTTCGCAGCCGCATGACCGAAGAACAGAAGACAGTGTTCGAGCAAGGCATGGCGAAACTGGGCCTTGCGCCAAACGCGTTCGACGCGCTGGAGCCTTGGCTGGCCTCCCAAAACATGGTTCAGGTCGCGATGATGAAGGCCGGTATTGACTTTAACAACGGCACCGAAGTGGTGCTGGAGCGGACCATCGGTGAAGATGTGGGTCGGGGCTCGCTCGAAACGGCGGAATTTCAAATCGGCATCTTTGATGGTCTGCCAGAGGAAACGCAGATGACGCAGCTCATCGAAGCCGCTCAAGATGTCGAGTCAATCGGACCGTTCCTCAGCGGGATTATTGACGCTTGGGAAGTCGGCAATATTGAGTCCGTGGCCAAACAGCTCAACGAGGCCATGAAGGACGATCCGAAGTTCGCCGAGGCATTGTTCTATTCTCGCAACCGCAATTGGGCCGACTGGATCGATACGCGCCTCGAAACGCCCGGCACGGTGTTCATGGCTGTGGGTGCCGGACACTTGGCGGGCGTAAAGAGCGTGCAGGAATACCTGACCAAGCTGGGGATCACGACCGCGCGTGTGCAGTGACAACGCCAGTAAATTGAAGAAGAACTTCGCCAGTACCGCAGTGGGCCTCACCAGAGACCTGCGTGCGGTGCTGGCAGCCTTCGCGCTTGTGACGCTCACTGCCTGTTATTCGCAAGTCGACGAACCGGACGACGGCACCAACCCGCTTCTTTACGAGATCACCGCCCCTGATGGCTCGGTAGAAGGGTGGATGCTGGGCACGATCCATGCGCTGCCCGATGGAGTTGGCTGGCGCACCGATAAAATTGAAAGTGCCATTGCTGGTGCCGATATGCTGCTGGTCGAGATTGCCGATCTTGAGGATCGTGACGCCATTGCAGATGTGTTTGCAGAGCTTGGCACAACCCACGGACTCCCGCCTCTTTTACAAAGGGTGCCTCCCAGCGAGCGCCCTGCCCTGCGCGATCTAATGGAGGACGCAGGTGCAGATCCTTCGAACTTTAGCGCGATCGAGACTTGGGCCGCTGCCCTGATGCTGACCCGCGCGGGATCGCTCGGCAGCGCGGAAAACGGTGTGGATCTGGTGCTGGCGCGCGAGTTCAAGGACCGCGACATCCTCGAATTCGAAGGGGCAGCCGCTCAGCTCACTGTTTTCGACGAGCTCGCTGAGGAAGATCAGCGGGTTTTGCTGAGCGCCGTGGTGCAGGATGTCGAAACGCATGAAGAAGACAGCGCGGCGCTGTTGAGCGCGTGGCTCTCCGGTGACGAAGAGGCGCTTGAAAGCTTCACCACCACCGGCGCCATGGCCGACAAGGAAGTGCGCGATGCGCTGTTGGTCAATCGAAACCGCGCGTGGCTCGGCAAGCTTGCAGGACTGCTCAAGGGAGAAGAAAAGCCGCTGGTCGCGGTCGGCGCAGCGCATTTGGTCGGCCCCGATGGTCTACCCAAAATGCTGGAAGCGCGCGGCTATACGGTGCGGCGGGTCGAGTGACGTCCCTGCCCGCGGCAGTCCAAGAACCCTAAAACAGGTTGCAAAGTCCCGCGGCGTGCTCTAGCGGGCGCCCCTTCGGTGTCATGGTCATCCCTGGAGGCGCGACCCCGATGCAACAATTCAAACCCAAAGATTCAAACAAAGCATTCGAAAGGTAGCATTATGAGCGACGCTCTTACACTGCCGGCCGTAGCGCGCGAACGGGCTGGCAAGGGAGCCTCCCGTGCACTTCGTCGCGAAGGCCGTGTACCCGCTGTGATTTATGGCGGCAAAGAAGAACCAACCGCGATCCACATCGAGGCCAAGGAGCTGGTCCGGCAATTGAACACCGGCCACTTCATGAACTCGATCGTCCAAGTGGAAGTCGACGGAAAAGAGGTTCGCACCATTCCCAAAGACGTCGCCTTGCACCCAGTCACCGACCGCCCGATCCACGTCGACTTCCTGCGTCTGTCGAAAGACGCGAAGATCGAAGTGCAGATCCCGGTTGTCTTCATCAACGAAGAAGCTTCGCCTGGCCTCAAGAAAGGCGGCGTGCTCAACGTGGTTCGTCACGAGCTCGATCTCATCTGCCGTTCGGACAACATTCCTGACGAGATCACGATCGACGTGGCCGGCAAGGAAGTCGGCGACTCTGTCCATATCAGCGAAGTCACTCTGCCCGATGGAGCCGAAAGCGCGATCACTGATCGCGATTTCACCATCGCAACTCTGGTCGCACCATCCGCGCTCAAACGCGACACCAGCGAAGAGGAAGAGACCGAGGAAGTGGCAGCAGACGAAGTCGAAGCCACCAATCAGAAGGACGAGGAACCCGAAGGCGAATAATCCTTCGATATTCTCGAAATTCAAGAAATCACCAAGACACCGGGTCCCCTTGGGGCTCGGTGTTTTGTTTTGTTGGCGGGAGCGCTAGGGGGGCTTCATGCAAATCTGGACTGGCCTCGGAAATCCCGGACCCAAATACGCGATGCATCGGCACAATGTCGGGTTTCTGGCGCTCGACGTTATTGCCGAGATGCACAGTTTCGGCCCCGTTCAAAAGAAGTTTCAGGGGTGGATTCAGGAAGGCCGGATCGGGCGGGAGAAAGTCCTGCTGCTCAAACCAGCGACATACATGAACGAGAGCGGACGAAGCGTTGGCGAGGCGATGCGGTTTTACAAGCTGGAGCTCGACGCGCTCACTGTCTTTCACGACGAACTCGACCTTGCGCCGTTCAAGGTGAAGGTGAAGCAAGGCGGCGGGACCGCCGGCCACAACGGTTTGCGGTCCATCGACAAGCACTTGGGAGCCGAATTTCGCCGCGTCCGCCTCGGCATCGGTCACCCGGGGCACAAGGATCGGGTGAGCGGCTATGTGCTCGGAAACTACGCCAAATCCGAACAGGATGACCTCGCAGCCATGCTCGGCGCGGTCGGCGCGGAAGCAGAATGGCTTGCCGAAGGAAATGGACCACGCTTTATGAGCGAGATTGCGATGCGCCAGCAATGAGTCACCCGGGCGAAGAAATGGCCGAAATGCCAACGTGGAAATTGCTGGGGCTGACGTGCCTGCAAACAGTGGTTTTTATCGCCGTTGGATTAGGCCTTTGGGTGCTTTCAGGACGCCTTGTGTCCTCTTTTGTCACCATTGACCTCGCACAAATTGGCCTCGGATTGACCATTGCCGGAGCAATGATTGCGCTGGGCTATGCTTTGTTCAGGGGCCTGCCGACCTTTGGCGAAAAGCTGGTCCGCGATCAGGCGAAACAGTTCGCCTTCCTCGACCGGCGGCTCGGCCTTGGCGCGATTACGCTTTTGGCGGCCTGCGCGGGGATAGGGGAAGAGGCGCTGTTTCGTGGGGGCGTTCTCATTCTGGCGAGCGAATATATGCCCTTCGCCGTGGCCCTGATCTTTTCCTCTGCGATCTTTGCGGCAATCCACTTTGCCAAGCCGGTCATAACCACGCTGATCTTCACCATCGGCGCGGTTTTCGGGCTGATCTACTGGTACAGCGGCAGCCTGCTCGCGGTGATGATCGGGCACTGGGTCTATGACATTTGGGCCTTGTGGTTTATCCAGGAGGAAATGCACCGTCTCGGCGTGTTTGACGATGCTGCTGATACTCCCGAGATCAACTCAGACAACGCCGCCGAAACCCTGCCCTAGCCTACTATGAAAAGGACCCCCGCCATGCCAAATCTCAACCGCCGCACATTGCTCGCAGGTGCCGCTGCTACAGGCGCGCTTGCCGCGACCGCCTCGCTTGCGCAGGAGGACGTGCTGAAAGTCGCGCCCAACCTCAAAGGCAAGAGCATCCTGATCACCGGCTGCTCCACCGGCTTTGGACGTCTCGCCGCAGAGCATTTTGCCAGATCGGGCGCGACTGTGTTTGCGACGATGCGCAATGTACCTCGCAAAGAGGCCGAGGAACTGCGAGTCCTGGCTGCAACCGAGAATTTGAGACTCTTCGTAATTGAAATTGATGTGACCTCCGACGAGCAGGTCGAAACGGGCGTGCAGATAGCGCTGGGGCAAACCGGCGGCGCGCTCGATGTGCTGATCAACAATGCGGGCATTTCCTATGGCGGCCCGATCGAAATTCAGGACATGGAAGCGACCAAGCACATGTTCGAAACCAACGTTTACGGCCCTCAGCGGATGATCCGCGCCGTCCTGCCAGCTATGCGCGCGGCCAAGAGCGGCTTGATCATCAATGTGTCCTCGCAGCTTGGCCGCGTCATCGTCCCCGCCTACGGCCAATATTCGCCGACCAAATTCGCACTCGAAGCGCTTAGCGAGAGCCTTGCCTACGAGCTTGTCCCGCACGGGATCGACGTCAATGTCATTCAGCCGGGCGGCTATCCGACGATGATCTGGAAGAACTCGAACGAAAACGCTCTCAACCTGCTCAAGCGCGCCGAGGAGAAGCACACTTCGGGCTATGCCGCGCTGATCCAGCGATTGGGCAACCGCACCGGCGGCGGCTCAACCGACCCGATGGATGTGCCGCGCGCCATGGCCGAGATTATCGCCATGCCCGCAGGCACCCGGCCGCTGCGCCGCGAGGTTCATCCCGGTGCCAAACCGCAGATTGCCATCAATGAAGTATCGGCGAAGACACAGGTCGGTTGGCTGGGCCAGTCCGGATACGGCGCATGGATCAACGCGGTTCATAACGTGTGATCACTCATCTCCGCTCATCCTGAGCTTGTCGAAGGATCGCTTTTCCTTATAGCCCCGCCCACAAAAGAAGGACGGTCCTTCGGAGTCGAAGACGGCGCAAAACGCCATCAGCTCAGGACGAGCGGAAATCTAGCCTGAAAGAAGAATATGGGTTTCAAATGCGGGATCGTCGGCCTGCCCAATGTCGGCAAGTCCACTCTTTTCAATGCGCTGACCGAGACGCAGGCCGCGCAGGCCGCGAATTATCCGTTCTGCACGATTGAGCCCAATGTCGGGCAGGTCGCGGTCCCGGACGAGCGGCTCGACAAAATCGCCGCCATCGCCAAGAGCGCGAAGGTGATCGCAACGCAATTGGCCTTCGTCGACATTGCGGGGCTCGTCAAAGGCGCGAGCCAGGGCGAAGGTCTCGGCAACCAGTTCCTCGGCAATATCCGCGAGGTCGATGCGATTGTGCATGTGCTGCGGTGCTTCGAGGACGATGATATTCAGCACGTCTCCAACGCCATCGACCCCATTGCGGATGCCGAAGTGGTCGAAACCGAATTGATGCTCGCTGATCTGGAGAGCCTGGAAAAGCGGGTGCCCAATGCCGAAAAGCGCGGCAAGGCAGGGGACAAGGACGCCAAGGTGCTCGCCAGCGTGCTGGGTCAGGCGCTTGACCTGTTGAAAGACGGCAAGCCCGCGCGCCTGACCGAACCCAAGGACGACGAAGAAGCGCGGCTGTTTGAACAGGCCCAGCTGCTAACCGCCAAGCCCGTGCTCTATGTCTGCAATGTCGCCGAGGATGACGCGGCAGAGGGCAATGATCTGTCCGCCAAAGTCTTTGCCAAGGCGGAGGCCGAGGGCGCACAGGCGGTCGTGGTCTCGGCGGCGATTGAGGCGGAGTTGATCGCCATGCCGCAGGAAGAGCGCGGCGAATATCTCGAGGCGCTGGGCCTCACCGAAAGCGGCCTCGCCCGCGTCATCCGCGCCGGATACACCCTGCTCGGCCTCCAGACCTTCTTCACCGCAGGCCCCAAGGAATCGCGCGCTTGGACCTTCCCCGCGGGCGCGAAAGCACCCCAAGCGGCGGGCGAAATTCACACCGATTTCGAGAAAGGCTTTATCCGCGCCGAGACCATTGCCTATGACGACTACATCGCGCTGAACGGTGAAGCGGGCGCGAAGGAAGCGGGCAAAATGCGTCAGGAAGGCAAGGATTATGACGTGCAGGACGGCGATGTGATGCTGTTCAAGTTTAACGTCTGAGGGACCGATGGTGCGGCGCTTGTTCTCTAGGCTCGCACTTTTCACGCTTTGCTTGGCGCTGGTGGCGTGTGACGCCTTGGCGGACAGTGTCGACACCGCATCGGGGGAGACGACCATGGCGAGCCAAAGAGAACTGATCGTGGTCGCAGCGCCACGGAGCGGCGATCCCTACTATGCCGAAGTCGCCAACGACATTTTCGATTTTCACATCGCCTATGCCGAGGCCGTTGACGGGAAAGACGATTTTCTGGTGCTGGCGGATGAGGGCAATTACGCCCGCTATGCCGAGATTTTGGGCGAGGACAAGGTAGCTCTCGCCCCGCAAGAGGACATCTGGGCGCGCGATTTCAGCCTCTCCAACGCCAGCGATCCGGTCATGTTTCGCTACACGGCTGAGGGGCAAGGCGGCGGGAGAACCGGCCAGCGCGATGCGGATGCGGTGCAGGAGGTCTTGGCCGCCGCGATGGAGGAAGCGGGCCTCGTTTTCGGCGAGTCCGACCTGCTCAATGACGGCGGCAATCTGGTCGATGACTACGTTGGCCGGGTGATCCTCAGCCGCAAATTCCTGCGCGACAACCGGATGTCGGAGAGTCGCGCGGGCGAGGCTGTGATCGCGGCAACGGGTGCCAGCGCCGTCGCCTTTATCGAAGCCGACGAACAAGGCGGGTTGGAACACGCTGACGGGGTTGCGGCCTTTATCGGCCCGAATACCGTGGTCGTGAACAGCTATCCCGATGATCCCGACTACGCAGCCGAATTGCGCGATAATCTGGAATCGGCATTTCCCAACCTGACGCTCCAC
>JBCCOF010000108.1:0-8617 GCA_039025455.1 Pseudomonadota bacterium
GCGCTCGATTCAGCCGGGAATTGACAATCAGCGTTCGGTCGAAGGCACTCTGGGCCGCCCGACTTTCACCAGCCAATACGGCGAACCGACATGGTATTACGTATCGAGCGTGACCGGGCGTCGCCCGTTTGTTCGCCCGCGCATCCGGTCGCATGGCGTGCTCGCGGTGAAATTTGATCAGCAGGGCAACGTTTCCGATGTAGAACGCAGCGGCCTAGAGCAAGTGGTATACCTTCAACCCGACGGTGGAAAGACGCCGACGCTGGGCCGCGAAAGAGGCTTTCTCGAAGATCTGTTCGGCAATATCGGTCAGGTCGGTGCACCCGGAGCCGGTGCACCGGGTGGCGGCCCGTAAGGCTGGCACTGCTTCGGCAACGCGCGTTTGACCTGCAATCTTGATCGCCTTTGCCAAACGCCCATATCCGAGCAATGACACATTCTCACGACAGTCACGGTCTGACACAATGGCACGGCACAACGATTGTCGGAGTCAAACGCGGCGACAACATTGTGATCGCGGGCGACGGTCAGGTTTCTATGGGCAATACGGTGATGAAACCCAACGCCCGCAAGGTGCGGCGGATCGGCGAAGGCGGCAAGGTGATCGCCGGTTTTGCGGGTGCGACCGCCGATGCCTTCACATTGTTCGAGCGGCTGGAAAAGAAGCTCGAGCAATATTCCGGACAATTGCTGCGCGCTGCGGTCGAGCTGGCAAAGGACTGGCGGACGGACAAATATCTGCGCAATCTCGAAGCCTTGATGATTGTTGCCGATTCAGAGACGCTGTTGGTGCTGACGGGGAATGGCGATGTGCTTGAACCCGAAGGCGGGATTGCTGCGATTGGTTCAGGCGGGAACTACGCGCTGGCCGCGGCTCGCGCGCTTGGTGACTACGAAAAGGACGCCGAAACTATCGCGCGAAAGGCGATGGCCGTAGCAGCCGATATTTGTGTCTTCACCAACGGCAATGTTGTGGTCGAGACGGTTTAACACCTAGCTTCGCTTCGTGCACTCTACCCCGATCTGTGTGCGCTCGGGATCGTTGTACCAGATCAGCTTGCCGTCTTTCAGATCGACCGGATCATCATAACTGTCTTCGGAGCGGAAGTTTGCGATGATTTCCGGATTCACCTCTTCGCGCGGGACAAGTTCGCCGTTTACAGTCAAATCCTTGAACGTCTCGGTCATCTTGTGATCGAGCTTTTTACCGTCATAGGACCAAGTGCCCGCCAGCGTGCCGCGCAGTGTCGATTTTGCTTCTTCGTTTTCCTGTTCGAACACCATCTCGCCGGTGATCTCGCCGTCGCGATTATAGGTCAGCGTGTAGTCCATGGTTGTATCGGGATTGGGCGCCTCAGGCTTGCAATCCCATGTTCCAGCAAGTTGATCATCAAATGACGGGCCGCTGCACGCGCCAAGCGCAATGACGGTGGCAAGGATAGAAAACCGTAGCATTAAAGTTCCCTCATTGATCACGCGCGCAGCCATTACCGCGCCCGATTGGCTGAAACAAGCAGAGCCGTTGCCTTGTGTTCGGCCGAATTGCGGATGAAGCGGACATTGCGGCAAACCACCACAACTCAGGCTGAACGCAAAGGCTAAGACCCTTGACCGCGCCAGCACGCTCGCCACATGGGCACACAGACCGCAAATTCAGAAAAAAGACACGATGGAAACCAACCCAAAAGAAGCCCCGGCAAGCGGGTCGCTAACCCCCAAGCAGATCGTCGCCGCGCTTGACGAGCATATTATCGGGCAAAAGGACGCCAAACGCGCGGTCGCCGTTGCGCTGCGCAATCGCTGGCGGCGTCAACGGCTGAATGCCGATTTGCGCGACGAGGTGACGCCGAAGAACATACTGATGATCGGTCCGACCGGTTGCGGCAAGACCGAGATCAGCCGCCGTCTGGCGAAGCTGGCCGAGGCCCCGTTTGTCAAAGTCGAAGCGACCAAGTTCACTGAGGTCGGCTATGTCGGGCGCGATGTCGAACAGATTGCCCGCGATCTGGTCGAAGAAGCGATCCGGCTTGAGAAAGAGCGCCGCCGCGATGCTGTGCGCGAGGCGGCGAGCGAAGCGGCGATGGAGCGTTTGCTCAATGCGTTGGTCGGCGAAAACGCCTCCGAGGCGACGCGCGAGAGCTTCCGCCAGCGGATTGTCCAGAACGCGATGAACGATGTCGAGGTCGAGATCGACGTGGCCGATGCCCCCAACATGCCCTTCGACATGGGCAATATGGGCGGCAATATGGGCATGATCGACCTGTCCGATATGATGGGCAAAGCGCTGGGCAAGCAAGCGACCAAACGCCGCAAGCTGCGCGTGCCCGATGCGTGGGACAAGCTGGTCGATGAGGAAGCAGATAAGCGGCTGGATCAGGACGATGTGGCGCAGACCGCACTGGTCAATGCCGAAACCAACGGGATCGTGTTCCTCGACGAGATCGACAAGATCGCCGTCAGCGATGTGCGCGGCGGCAGTGTCAGCCGCGAAGGGGTGCAGCGTGATCTGCTGCCCTTGATCGAAGGCACCACGGTTTCGACCAAATACGGTCCGATGAAGACCGACCATATCCTGTTTATTGCCAGCGGTGCGTTCCATGTCGCGAAACCGTCGGACATGCTGCCCGAATTGCAGGGGCGCTTGCCGATCCGTGTCGAGCTGCGCGCGCTGACCGAAGCGGACTTTGTGCGCATCTTGTCAGAGACCCGGGCGAACCTGGTGTCACAATACAAGGCGCTTCTCGGGACGGAGAAGGTCGAGCTTGATATCACCGAAGACGCGATTGGCGAGGTCGCCAAGATCGCTGCGCAAGTGAACGAGAGCGTCGAGAATATAGGTGCTCGCCGGCTTCAGACGGTGATGGAAAAGCTGCTCGAGGAGATCAGCTTCGAAGCCGAAGAGCATGAAGGCGAGACGATCACGATTGATGCGGCCTATGTGCAGGGACGGCTGTCCAACCTCGCGGGCAACACTGACCTTTCGAAGTACATTCTGTGATGCAGACCGGATTCGTCCGCGAGCTTCAGGCGATGCTGTCGGGTATGGAGCCTGCGCTCGATGCCGACCCTTACGTCTTTGTTCATGCGTCGGTGGGTGACCCGGCGGCGCTTGCCGTCGAGGGTCTGTTCGCGACGATTGTCGAGGATGAAGGCCTGACCGTGATCGCGCGGTTTGATCCCGAGGCCGACCACGGTGCGGGGCCGCATTTCGCACGCATCACCTTGCAGGTGCATTCGGCGCTTGAAGGGGTCGGTCTGACAGCGGCCGTTGCGACCGGGCTGGCTGCGGAGGGTATCGCCTGCAATGTCGTCGCGGCGTTTCATCATGACCATCTGTTTGTGCCGTGGGACCGGCGCGAAGACGCGCTTGCGGTGCTCAAACAGATTTCACGCGAAGTGAAAAACTGACGCGTCACTCAACCGCTTCGGATTCGCTCTCGTCGTTCTTCTCGTTCGCTTGCTGCGCCCACATTTCGGCATAAAGCCCGCCGCGCTCCAGCAATTCGTCGTGATTGCCGCTTTCCGCCAATTCGCCTTGGTCGAGCACCAGAATGTGATCGGCATCGGCGATAGTGGACAGCCGGTGCGCGATGGCGATTGTGGTCCGCCCTCGCGCGATGCGCTTGAGCGTGCCGAGGATCTCTTGCTCCGTGCGCGTGTCGAGCGCGCTGGTCGCTTCGTCGAGCAGCAGGATCGGCGGATTTTTCACCAATGTGCGCGCGATGGCCACACGCTGTTTTTCACCGCCTGACAGTTTCAACCCGCGTTCGCCAACCATCGTTTCGAACCGCTCGGGCAGCCGCTCGATCAATGGCATCAGCGCAGCATCTCTCGCGGCTTGTTCTACGGTCGCTTCGTCGGCATTTTCAGCGCCATAGGCGATGTTGTATGCGAGCGTGTCGTTGAACAGCACGCTGTCTTGAGGGACGATCCCGATGGCTGCGCGCACGCTTTCCTGTTGCGACTGCGCAATGTCCTGACCATCGATCAGAATGCGCCCGCCTTGCAGATCGTAAAAGCGGAACAACAGCCGCCCGATTGTGCTTTTGCCCGCGCCCGAGGG
Source organism: Pseudomonadota bacterium (assembly GCA_039025455.1). Classification (GTDB taxonomy): domain Bacteria; phylum Pseudomonadota; class Alphaproteobacteria; order Sphingomonadales; family Sphingomonadaceae; genus Erythrobacter. The sequence continues at coordinate 4,064 of JBCCOF010000108.1, forward strand.
GCCTACAATCGCGAGCGTCTTTCCGGCTGGCACTTCAAAGCTCAGACCCTTGAGGATCGTGCGCTCTGGCTCATAGCCGAAAGTGACATTTTCGAACGCTACTGAGGGCTGCGCGATTGTCAGAGCCGGAGCGCCGGGCGGGTCGGCAACTTCGACATCGGTGTCCATCAGGCGGAACATCTCTGCCATATCGACCAGCCCTTGACGGATCGTGCGATAGACCCAGCCGAGCAGGTCGAGCGGGCGGAACAGTTGCAGCAGATAGGTGTTCACAAAGACCAGATCGCCCACGGTCAGCAGCCCGCGGCTCCAGCCCCAGACGGTGTAGGCCATTGCGCCCGCCATTAGAGCGTTCGTGATCCCTGATTGCGCCATGTTGAGCCATGCGAGCGAGTTTTCCGACTTGATCGCCGCATTGGCATAGGCGGTGGCTGCCTGCGAATAGCGCTCCTCTTCGCGGCGTTCGGCCCCGAAATATTTGACCGTTTCAAAATTCAGCAGCGAGTCGACCGCACGGTGCAGCGCTTTGCCATCGAGATCGTTCATGTCGCGCCGCAGCTTTGTGCGCCATTCGGTGATCCAGCTGGTCACCGCGATATAGGCGACAACTGCGAGCGTCGTTGCGATGACCAGTTCCCAGCCGAAATTGATGTAGAAAATCACGCCTACCGCGATCAGTTCGATGAATGTAGGAGCGATGTTGAACAGCAGGAAATATAGCATCTGGTCGATGCTCTTGGTCCCGCGCTCGATAATCTTGGTGACCTCGCCCGTTCGCCGCGTCAGGTGGAACCTGAGCGATAAGCGGTGGAGCCGGTGGAACACATCCTTGGCGAGGTTGAGCGTGGCGACCTGTCCGACCCGCTCGAACACCATATTGCGCACATTGTCGAACATCAGCGAGGTGAACCGGCCCAGACCATAGGCGGTGACCAGCGCCAGCGCGACGGTGACGCCATCGCCGACCGGACCGGCCATCGCATCGGCAGCTCCGCGATAGGCGAAGGGCAGGGCGAGCGTCACAGCCTTGGCCGCGAGCACGAAGAGCATTGCTGCGACGATCCTCACCCGCAGCGACGGATTATCCTTCGGCCACAGATAGGGCAGAAAGCGTTTGAGCGTGTGCCAGCCCTCGGCCTCAGGTGGAGCCGTCTGGGTGTCAGGGTATGAACTATCTGCCGCCATTGCGCCCGTCATGTGGGAGCGCGGCGGGCCAACCGCAACAGCGCCAGCCTATGGCGCCCTTGCGGTACGAGCACAAAGACTAAATCCCGCGCAAGCGATATTGCCTCGCTCGCCGCAATGCCCGAGCGACATCAGCAGGCACATCGAAAAGGATGCGCTGGCGCGAAAAATCGATCGCTACCCGATCAAACAGCTCCAAGTGCTGCATGCCGAGCGAAAGCACCGGCTTGTCTTTAAGGCCAAGCGCTTCGAATGCTGGCGTATCGGCAAAGGTGAGCGGCACGTCCTGCAAGGTTAGCCCCTCGATCGTGAGCGAGCGAACATATGACATCTGGCCGATGATAGAGGCGCCATTGACGTCGGTGTTTACGACCTCTTGAGCGCGTTTCGTGCGGATACGCTCCCGCAGGGCGTTGTTCGCAAGGCTCGCCTGCGCACCGGTGTCGATGATAACCGTTGCCCTAACCCCTTCGACAACAGCATCAGTGATAAGCAATTGGCCAAGCTTCTGTCGCGCGCGCACGATGATCTCGAAGCCGCGATTGCCTTGCCCTTTGGAGACATCCTCAACCGCGATGGTCTCTTTTCGAAAATCGATCAGAACACGAAAATCCTGCAACATATCGAGACCGATGATCCCGTCAGCACCCACGTGACTGCTCGAAAGGACAGGCGAGACGAGATCTGTGACTTCGTGCTTGCCAACGGTGAGATTGCTGACTTCGACCACATTTACGCTGCGCGTGCTGGCCATGCCGATCAAAGTCGCTGTTCCCAATGAGGGCAAATTGAGCCGCTCATTGATCTTATGCGTCACGGCGGTTGCCTGGCTGCCCGTGTCGATCATGAAGTCATACGGGCCAGACCCCTGAACCATCACCGGCACAGTCATACGCTGGTTGCGGTCCTCTTCGAATGCAAGAAGATCCGTCGCCGGATTGGACGTGTTTGGCGCGACCTGGTCAACCGGAGCAGGCGTTTCGGTTGGAGCCTGTACCGGCGCCCCGGCTTCGGCAAGCGCCAGTGACAGTGACAGTGCTGGCAGTGCGCATAAGTGAGTCATAGTGGTTTCCCGATCCCAAGCCGAACGCGGTTTTATGCCCGGTCCGTTGGGTTGGAACGTAACAGACTAAGAGGCTGCGCCCAAATAGACTTACGCTGGACCTGAGGTTGGCTGCGCTTCGGGTTGTTTTTGAGCGCGCAAAAGAGCCCATGTCTCTTCCACCAATTCCCTGAAGCCGAACCAGAATGTCGCGGCATAAACACCCGCTCCGACAAAACCGCTCCATGCAAGGTCGAGCCAAGGTGCACGCATCGGGGTGAAACGCTGAGCGGCCAGCACGCAAATCACCATTGCCCCACAGGCAAGCGCAATCGGGGCCAATTCGCGGGCGAGCGCCAGTGGTGAGACTTTGATGCGGGGCAGGGTGAAGGTAAGCGTGACCAACAGCAGAACGGGGGCGGCTACCCACCATGCATGCACAAGTCCGAGCGCGCCCTTTTCCCCTTCAAAGAACCCGCTGTTCACGCCCCACACAAAGGCGGTCGGCATGATAATTGCCCCACAAAACGCCGTGGTGAGGTAGATACGCGGCAGGCCCATGGCGTTCGTCACCGGAGAACAGATTAGTTGCAGCGCAAAGGCTGGCATTACCATCGCCAGTCCGCCGACGATCGGGATCATGCCTGCCCACTTGTCGCCAAACAAAGTGAGGATCGCCGGTTCTGCGGTCAGCGCAAGTCCGACATAGATCGGCGCACTGACCATCATCACCATGCGCGCGGTCTTCAGAAAATAGGGGCCGAGCGGCTTTTTCGCGCGATGCAGTTCTGAATAGGCGGCGAGGGCCACTTCGTTGATCGGCGGGATAAAGCGCCCCGTCACGATCAAGGTCAGAAACAAAGCCTCGGAATAAAGGCCCAGATCATAGGTCGATAGAATGCGGCCCGCGATGACGATGTCCGATTGGCTCTGAATGATCCAGAAGAGCTGGCAAATGGTCAGCGTGCCGCCAAAGGTCACAAGATCCCACGCGCCGCGCGGGTCGAGGATCGGTTTGACCAGCAGCCGGGCCGCGATGGAAAGACCGATGGCGCGCGTCACAAACATGGCAATCGGAGCATAGACGAGCGCCCAGACGCCAAATCCGTACCACGCCAGCGCCAGTGCGGTGACCGCGCCAATCACAGCCGACGCCATATTGACCTGCCCCTGCTTGCGAAACTCCAACCTGCGCGCCAGCAATTCGGTCGGCAGTGCAGTAAAGGGGATCGTCAGAAAGATGACCGCTTGGATGCGCAACATGTCGGCCACCAAAGGCTCGCCGAAATATTCCGCGGCCAGCGGTGCAGACACGAACTGTATCGTCGCGACTATAATATTGAAAACGAGGAGCAGACCGAAAATCTGGCTCACACGCCGATCGTCAATTCGCTCGGTCTGCACAAGGGAGGTCGCAAAGCTCTGGCCATTGAGGATCGCCAAAGCGGTCAGCACCACCTGGCTCATCGCGAACAAGCCGTAATCTGTCGGGTCGAGCAGTCGCACCACAAGGATGGTCGAAGTCCACGTTATAATCTGCGCAGCAACCTGCGTGCCCCAGCGCCACGCGACCGCCGAGCGGACGCGCGTCGCGAATCCATCGGGATCGCTCGTAGGGGCCGAATCCGTCGGACGGGTTGATTCGGAAAAAGGGGCCGGCGGCTGCATGTGATGCGCCCTAGGTGAAAAAGGTGAAGAATCTGCGTGCCTGATTCACTGATTTGGCAGTGAATCGCGCTGGCTTAGGGGCTTAGATCGTAAACAAAGGGTTGAATTTACGACGCTCGCTCCCATTTTGAGCGAGTCAGGGGTGGCGCGAAACCGCAGAATTCTGCGATATGTGCGCCCGATTGAAATAAAATTGCAAATAGGCGTTGACCGAATCTGAGGTCGCCCATATATGACCCCTCACCGACGCGGCGCTGACGGTTTCGAACCGCCCACCGAGTTGGTCGCCAACATAGACGGATAGCCGGTCCCCCGGTGTTAATCGGGGAAACCATTGCTGTCCGCTTCTTTATGTTGGATGGCTCTTTGACATCGTTAGTTTTTGATGAAGGGACATGTGGGCGACGGCGCCCGGTCCGGGGACCTCAAGGCTCCGGATACCGGTTAAACTTAAGCCGATTGCCACATCCTTCTGGGCTCCACAGTCCAGATGTGATGATGCATGTTCATTCGTATCCATTACGTTTGACAGTGCAGGTATCGGCTCCTTGAAGCTCATGCCAAGCAGGTCGACGGGGTTTTCCCCGTGCCTGTTTAGTATGTGACACAAACTTGAGAGTTTGATCCTGGCTCAGAACGAACGCTGGCGGCATGCCTAA
>JBCCOF010000109.1:0-8551 GCA_039025455.1 Pseudomonadota bacterium
CACGCCCATCGGATCGACGTTCTCGATCGAGCAAATGATGATGCAGTTGTCCGCCTTGTCGCGCACGACCTCCATCTCGTACTCTTTCCACCCGAGGAGCGATTCCTCGATCAGCACTTCGGTGGTGGGTGAGGCATCCAGCCCCTCGCGCACGATCTTTTCAAACTCGGCCTTGTTATAAGCGATGCCGCCGCCCGTCCCGCCAAGGGTGAAACTGGGTCGGATGATCGAAGGCAGGCCGGTGCGCTCCAGCACCTCGCGCGCTTCCTCCACCGTGTTCGCCACGCCGCTACGCGCGCTTTCCAGCCCGATAGAGTCCATCGCATCGCGAAACCGCTGGCGGTTCTCGGCCTTGTCGATGGCGTCGGCCTTGGCACCGATCATCTCGACCCCGTGCTCGGCCAGCACGCCCATCTCGTCCAGCTTCAATGCGCAATTGAGCGCCGTCTGCCCGCCCATAGTGGGGAGCAGCGCGTCGGGCTTTTCCTTGGCGATAATCTTGGCGACAATATCGGGCGTGATCGGCTCGACATAGGTCGCGTCGGCAAACTCCGGATCGGTCATGATCGTCGCCGGGTTGGAGTTGACCAGAATCACGCGATAGCCCTCTTCTTTGAGCGCCTTGATCGCCTGCGTGCCCGAATAATCGAACTCGCACGCCTGCCCGATAATGATCGGACCAGCGCCAATGACGAGGATTGAGGAGATGTCTGTGCGTTTGGGCATTATTGGCCTAACTAATCCTTGGGTGCTTGGGCATTTTTCGAACGGAGAATTTCTTCGATGTTCGGGGAGAAGCGCGTTTCGAACTTCACCGGAAGCTGAGCTTCATTTGCTGCCAGAATTATACACTCGATAGCGCCAGAATTCTGGGCGATTACTGGAAGAGCGGCTTCGCCAACAATAGGTTCACGGACCGCGTGCGACTCAAAATACCACGCATTGCATTTGTGCATGATCCTCGCCGCTTGATGGGACTGCGGCCGACTTGCTTGATGGTCTTCTCCACGCGGCTCTTCGCCCTCAAGTGGTTCACCCAAGACTAGAAATTCATCAGTCGAATGATCGAGAATGGTGGTCTTAGTGAAAAAGGACATCGCTATCCAAACTGCGGCCGTGAGCCCACAACCAAACGCAACACCAATGAGAAACTGTCGTCTCACCCAATCCCCCAAACAGTCTTCGCGATTGGCGCTAGGTCATCCCGAAGACCGAGCGCATTTGCGGGATGATATGCCAGCCAAAACTCGCCATTGCCTTGAACCGTATTCACGCAGCTTGGCTCTCCAACGCCAGCGTCATCATCAGCGGCCTTCTCATTGCCGACAAAGCCGAACTTGGTGACGCCCGAAAGCGCGATGACATTAAACAGGCACGTCGCCTTTTCGAAATCGTCGAACCCGCTTGGATTGGCGGGCTCATACGAGAGCGCATCGCCATAGGTCTTGAGAACACTGCCAACCTTGAAGCCGCAATGCTTCTCCATCGCCGGAGCAAGCGCTTCCAAGCTGCCCGTGCTTTCCAGGGTTGGCGCGCCTTCTAACAGGCCGCGCTTGGCAAGACTCGCGCGGGCCCTTTCCATGCGCTGTTCAACCGCTGAGTCAGGTGCAGGCGGCGGCGGGTCCTGCGCGAGAACGGGGGCCGCGAACAACACCAGCGAGGCGAGTAGATAACCTTCGCTCATTCTTCAGAACCCTCGCTATTGAACAGGGCGGGATCGAAATAGGCGGTTGAAATGATGGTCACGTCCTCGCGCGGATAGACCACGGCAAACGGGTCCGGTTCCGTGCAGATCGCCGCCACGCTGTCTGTGCCGAGCCACAAGACAAGTTGCTCTTCCTCGCACGCATCGCCCAACTGGGGTTCGACCAGAAACTCTGTCTCGCGGACCCAGTTGATCCAATATGTCTCCCACGTCACCTCGGCCATCAAAACGGCGAAAAACGCCATCAGCCAATAGTTGAACGTCGGATCGCGGCGGATTTGGAGAAGGTAGACAATCGGAACGGCCAGCAAGAGCAAGAATGCCAGTCGCACGGACTCCGGATCATACGGTTCACCCGAGATCAGCGAAACATTGCCGGTCACCAGCACCACAATCAACTCGTAGACCAACAAGAGCGCCGCTATGCCCAGCGCGGCACCGGCAAGATACTTCGCAAACTTTCGCACGGCTGGAATACGGAACAAGAAGAGAAGCGGGACTGCCGCGAGGATCGAGTAGGAGATTTCCTGAAGCGCGAAGATAAGAATGCGCAAGCCCGACATGAGCAGATCGCTGGGCGTCGCTATCTCGAGAAAATTCACGCCGAATTGCAGCAGCGAAAGCGTGTTCAATAGCGCCGAGCACAGCGAAAAGAATACGGTTAAGAGGCCCGAGACCTCGGCGACCATAACCACATAGGGTTTTATGTGCGAGAGCGCATTCGGCGGCCCACCATCCACAGCCGGGTTTTCCTCACTCACGCTGCCGCTCCTGTTATCAGGACCGGTCGATTGCAACGGGGTCCGCATCGGTGCGGCCGTTTGTTATTTGAAATGGCTATTGCCCAAAAAAAGCCCTCCCCGCGCCGAACGCGGGAAGGGCTCCGTTTCACTCGAATGGGGGGTGAGTGAAACGAGACTATTCGCCGGTTGGCGTTGCCTCCGATGTTGGCGCAGCTATTTCGCTCATCGCGTTGGAGACTTGCTCGGAAATACAGGTGGACGCTTCGGCCATCAGAATGTCTTCGGCTTCGGAGACGCTGGCATCGTCCGGGATCTTGCCGGTCAGGCAGTCGCAGAATTGCTCGCCGTCCACGCTGCCTGGCAGAGTTTTCGCTTGCTCTGCGCACTGCTGTTCGGCCTGTTCCTTGGCCGGAGTGCACGCGGCGAGCGCGATGGTTGATGTCGCAAGAAGAATAAGAGGTCGCATGATAACTCCCGAACCATGTGTTGAGGTTCACGGGGTCTCGGGCGCAATTCACGCAAAAACCATCCCATGGATGTGGTGTGTCGGGTTTCAAGAAAGCCCCCCAACAAACTTCTCGAACAAGTAAAAGCTATCCTGCGGCCCCGGCGATGCCTCGGGGTGATATTGCACACCGAAAGCGTTCTTGCCTTTCACAGCGATGCCGCAATTTGACCCGTCGAACAGGCTGACATGCGTTTGCTCCACCGCATTGGGCAAAGTGCCCGCATCGACGGCAAATCCGTGGTTCATCGACGTAATCTCGACCAATCCCGAAGTCTCTCCCCAGCCCTCGCCGACACGCTGGACCGGGTGGTTTGCGCCGCGGTGCCCTTGATGCATCTTTACAGTTTTCGCCCCCGCCGCCAGCGCGAGCATCTGGTGCCCCAGACAGATGCCGAACAGGGGGACATCGGCTTCCAAAAGCGCCTTAATGACAGGCACAGCGTACTCGCCGGTGGCCGCCGGATCGCCCGGGCCGTTGGAGAGGAACACTCCATCGGGTTTCAGCGCGAGGATATCGTCGAGCGAGGTCTTGGCCGGCACCACCGTCACCTTCGCCCCCGCCTTCACCAGATTGCGGAAGATGTTGTCCTTCGCCCCGTAATCAATCGCGACCACATGGGGCGTCGCATCACGTGCGGCGCGGCCGTATCCGTGGCCAAGACGCCAGTATCCGCCCTCCCAATCCTCGGATGCCTCGCGCGAGACACGGGTGGCAAGGTCCATGCCCTCCAGCCCTGCCCAGCCTTGCGCGCGGGCGATCAGAGCATCGAGATCAAACACGCCTTCCGGACTGTGCGCGATCACGGCGTTGGGCGCGCCGCCAAGTCTTATCCGCCGGGTCAGCGCGCGGGTGTCCACGCCCGACAGGCCGATCTTGCTGTTGCGCTCCATCCAGTCGGTGAAGCCTTCCATGCTGCGAAAGTTGGACGGCGCGGTCACATCTTCGCGCACCACGCAGCCCACGGCGCTCTCTACCGCGCTCTCTACATCCTCGGCATTCGCGCCGACATTGCCGATATGTGGGAAGGTGAAGGTGACGATCTGCGCGGCGTAGCTCGGATCGGTCATCACTTCCTGATAACCGGTCATTGCGGTGTTGAAGCAGACCTCTCCCACGGCCTCTCCACTCGCGCCAAAGCCGCTGCCCCAGATCACCGTGCCATCGGCCAGAACGAGGCATCCGGTGGCCCCGTTGGGTTGCGCAGGGCGAGAGGCAGCAGAAGCCATTCGGGGCTCTCCGAGTAAGGGTTTTTCCAGCGATGTTGCTAAGTCTCAGCGGCTACCCGTGGGCCGGTCGCGCGTCAACCTAGGCGCGGCCACCATGATCGGTTAAGGGGCGCAAACGCATCAATCATCCACAACAAAGAATGAAACACGCATCATGATCCGCGACGATATCAAAGCCGCCACCGTCACCTCGATGAAAGCCAAAGACAAAGCGCGCACCGCGACGCTTCGCCAGATTTCGGCCAAAATCAAGGATCGCGACATCGAAGAACGCACGAGCGGCAAGGACATTGATGATGATGCTCTGGTCACCAGTGTGCTTCAGAAAATGGCCAAGCAGCGGCGCGAATCGATTGAGATGTATGACAAGGGTGGCCGCGAGGAATTGGCTGCGAACGAGCGGGCCGAGCTGGCTGTGATCGAGGAATTCCTGCCGACCATGATGAGCGAGGACGAAACCAAGGCCGCGATCGACGCGATCAAGGCAGAGCTTGGCGCATCCTCGATGAAAGACATGGGTGCGGTGATGGGCGAGCTCAAAAAGCGCCACGGCGCCTTGCTAGACGGCAAGCTGGCGAGCGGCCTTGTGAAGGCAGCTTTGAGTTAAGGTAGCAAACCCGCTCATCCTGAGCTTGTCGAAGGATTGCACTTCTTTTTGTCTAGTAATGCACAAGGAAGTACAGCCCTTCGGAGTCGAAGACGGCCATAGGCCACCGGCTCAGGGCGAGCGGAGTTGGGTGTGCATAGCTAGTGCAAAAATCCTGCCGTCGCGCGCTCGACAACGGCCCCGCCTGCAAGGCATAACGCAACCATGACCATAACCCCGCAATGGAAGGACGAGCTGCGCGCGCGGATTACGCTCTCGAGCGTGGTGAACCGCACGACCAAGCTGACCAAAGCGGGGCGTGAGTGGAAGGCGTGCTGCCCGTTTCACAACGAGGTAACGCCAAGCTTCTACGTCAACGATCAGAAGGGTTTCTACCACTGCTTTGGATGCGGCGCGCATGGTGATGTCATCAGCTGGATGATCGAGCAGCGCGGGCTGTCCTTCATGGATGCGATCAAGGAACTGGCAGCCGAGGCCGGGATGGAGGTCCCTGCCCCTGATCCGGTCGCGGCGAAAAAGGCCGAGAAGCGCGCCGAGCTGGTCGATGTGACGGAGGCGGCTCAGGAATGGTTCGTCGATAATCTGCGCGGTGCAGACGGGCGTGAGGCGCTCGAATATTTGCAGCAGCGCGGGTTAAAGCCGGAGACTTTGCGCGAATTCGGCTTTGGCTATGCGCCCGAGGGCAAACAGGCGCTGCACCGCGCGCTCGACCGCTTTGACGACACCATGCTGGTTGAAAGCGGAATGCGCATCGCGACCGATGACGGCTCGCAATATGACCGCTTCCGCGAACGGATCATGCTCCCGATACAGGATGCGCGCGGGCGGGTGATCGCCTTTGGTGGCCGCATCATGGGCAAGCGGGATGGTGTGGCGAAATACCTCAACTCGCCCGACACACCGCTGTTCGACAAGGGCCGCACGCTTTACAATCTTCACCGCGCCGCCCCCGCCTCGCGCCAGTCTGGCCGCGTGGTGGTGGTCGAGGGCTATATGGATGTGGTCGCGCTCGCTCAGGCGGGGATCACCGATGCGGTCGCGCCGCTGGGAACCGCTCTTACCGAGATGCAGCTCGAAATGCTCTGGCGCATGGTGGAGGTGCCGGTGCTGTGCTTTGATGGCGATGCCGCAGGGCAACGCGCCGCAATGCGAGCCATCACCCGTGCGTTGCCCATGCTTGCTCCGATGCGCTCACTGAGCATTGTCCAACTGCCAAGTGGTCTCGACCCCGATGATCTGATCGCCAAACAGGGCGTGGGCGCGATGGAGAAGATTCTCGCCGAGCCGAAATCGCTGCTCGACATGCTGTGGGATTTTGAACGCGCCGCACAACCACTGGACAGCCCCGAGGCCAAGGCTGGCCTGAAGGCGCGACTGATGAGCCATGTCGACACAATCGAGGATGGCGACATCCGCGCGCTCTATCGCCGCGAATTGCTCGACCGGTTTTCGGCCTTTGCCTATCCGCCGCGACAGCAACGCGGATCAGGAAGGCGCGACCACTGGCAGCCCGGCAAAGCGGTTCAACCCGTCCTCTCCAGCGAAGCGCGCGCCGCTCTCCAGCGGGCCATGGCAGGGGGCCAACGCGCCAGCTTCTTCGACGCGGTTGTCGCCGGATTGGTCCGCCACCCAGACCTGATCGCCCGTCACGCAGAGGCCCTAATCCGGCTCGCAAGGCTCGACCAACATGCCGCACCAGTCATTGAATCGCTGATAGACCTCTCCGAGACACTTGATTCGCACGGCGAAACCGCCATATCGGACATGCAAGGCTATCCTGCCCCACCGGACGATTGTCATTACGCCTTCCTCAGAGAAGGCACACCACCCGGTGAAGCGCGCGAGGAACTGGCCGAAGCTGTGTCGTTGCTGGCTCAAAAACCAGCGCTCGAAGCTGCTATGGCGGCAACAATCGGGCGTTTTGACGAAGATCCCGAGGGGGCCTTTGCGGAACAGACAAGGCTGCGACACCAGCTTACGACAGTTGACGAGCGCTTGAAGGCATTCGGGCGCAAAAAGGCCGCTTCGGCGGCGGATACGGGATTAACAAAGGCGCCAGCGCAGTCGCACGAGCAGACACAGGCTGACGACCTCGAAACGGATTGATAGCGATACATGGCCTCGACCGCTAAAACGCAAGACAAAGAAGACGCTCCACTGATCGACCTTAACGAGGCATCGGTGAAGAAGCTGATGACCAAGGCGAAGAAGAAGGGCTACATCACGTATGATGAGCTCAATGAGGCTTTGCCGTCTGGAGAAATGAGCCCCGACCAGATCGAGGACATTCAGACCGCGCTTTCCGAAATGGGCGTTCAGATCGTCGAGAATGACGAGGAAGCCGAGGCGGAGGCCGAGCAGGAAGCCGAAGTCGAGGAAATGCAGGTCGGCGACGACAAGAAGAAAGACGCCAAGAAAGACCCGAAAGCGCCCGCCGCCAAAAAGACCGGAACCGGCGACCGCACCGATGATCCGGTGCGCATGTATCTGCGCGAAATGGGCGCGGTCGAATTGCTCAGCCGCGAAGGCGAGATCGCGATTGCCAAGCGGATCGAATCCGGCCGCGACATGATGATCATGGGGCTTTGTCAAAGCCCGATCACCTTCCACGCCATCATCCAATGGTCAGAAGCGCTTAACGCCGAGGACATGCAACTTCGCGAAATCCTCGATCTCGATGCCATGCTCTCCAAGGAACCTCCGCCAGACAAGATGGAGGAGGAGAACGAGGACGACGACGGCTCGATTTCAGAAGAGACCGCCGGCCCGACCATCCGCGACGATGACGAGGTCGAGGACCACAAGGAAGATGGCGAAGACGAGGACGGCGAAGAGGGCAGCTCCAAAAAGGATGATGACGAGGAAGAGGACAACACTCTTTCGCTCGCGCAAATGGAAGCGGCGCTGAAGCCCGAGGCGATCGAGCGCTTTGCCCGCATCACCAAGCTGTTCAAAACCTTCGAGAAATTGCAGGCCGAGCGTGTCGATACGCTTGCCGCGGGCAACGAATTCCCGAAAGCCAAGGAAAAGAAATACGAAACGCTGGGCGACGAGCTGACCGGCGAAGTGGAGTCGATGCAGTTTCACGCGACCAAGATCGAATTTCTGGTAGACAACCTATATGCCTTCAACCGCCGCCTGACCGCATTGGGTGGCCAGATGCTGCGTCTGGCCGAGCGACATAAGGTCAAGCGGATCGACTTCCTAAAAAGCTATGTCGGCAACGAGCTTGACGACAGCTGGATCAAGGAAAACGCGAAGAAGGACAAGAAATGGGCCGCTTTCGCCGAGAAGGAAGCGGCCGCGATTGACCGCATCCGCACCGAAATCACCGACATTGCTGCCAACACCGGCATGGCGCTGCCCGAGTTTCGCCGCATCGTGAACATGGTGCAAAAGGGCGAGCGCGAAGCGCGCATTGCCAAGCGCGAAATGGTGGAGGCGAATCTGCGCCTCGTGATCTCCATTGCGAAGAAATACACCAATCGCGGACTGCAGTTCCTCGACCTCATTCAGGAGGGCAATATCGGCCTGATGAAGGCGGTTGATAAGTTCGAATATCGGCGCGGCTACAAATTCTCCACCTATGCGACGTGGTGGATCCGTCAGGCCATCACCCGTTCGATTGCCGACCAGGCCCGCACCATCCGCATTCCTGTGCACATGATCGAGACGATCAACAAGCTGGTGCGCACCTCGCGTCAATTCCTGCACGAGGAAGGCCGCGAGCCAACGCCCGAAGAGATGGCCGCACGCCTCTC
>JBCCOF010000110.1:0-8479 GCA_039025455.1 Pseudomonadota bacterium
CCCGCGACAAGCATCATTGCTGCAACCACACCGACAAACTGAACTCGCATCGCGATTCTATCCCTTAAATCCTGCAAAAGCAGTCAAGTAAAACGCGGGTTACGTGTCAAGCGCGATCTCGGGCGATCGTGCCGCCACTGGAGCTGGGATGTCGCATTACATCACTTTGTCGGGGCGCGGCTCGTGCTTGTGCTTGTCACCTTTGCCAAAATGACGTTCCAGCCGTTCTGCCAGTGTGTTCGCAGCTTTGCGCGCGGCATCGTCCACCTTGGCGGCATGCGCGGTCACACCCAGCGGCTTTCCGCCCCGCGGGCGCGCTTCGATCATGCATGTCTTGTCATCGCCGCCGCCTTTATGCGCATTCTCATCGGAAACATGCACCTCGAGACGGCTCAAACGATCCTCAAACCGCGACAGCTTTGCGCGCACGGCGACTTCGATCCGCTCGGCAACATTGGCAGTGCCCATGACCGAGCTATCGGAGTTGAACTGGAACTGCATATCGGACACGGGGGCTCTCCTTGATTATCATGCTCTCACTATCCCGATATGGGGTTGGTGAGCCATTTCCTCAAGGGCAAGAGCCGGTCTGACAGCGGCGATTTTCGGACCTTGCAGCCTATTGCTGGGCGAGCGCCTCAGCCTCGCGTTTGGCTGCGCGCGCTTCATCGGCTTTGATGCGCTCTTCTGCGGATTTGCGAGCCTGTTCGGCAAGACCGCGCCAGGTTTGTTCGGACCGCAATTCTCGCTCGCGCACGTTTTCAAGCGTGGCTTTCTTCGCAGCGGCGGCAGCGGCGTCAGCTCGCTCCTGATAGAATTCATATGTCTGGGCCATGGTGGGGGCTCCTGCTAGAGGGATGGAAAGGGCGAAAGGCTAAAAGCCTTGTGTGCGGTGTGACGGGCGCGACTAGCGAAGCCGCCATGCGCCTGCCACAGGACGCCAAGCCGGTTAGTCGGCAGCCGAAAGGTTGACGGCAGCCTCCTTGCCATTGCGACCAACTTCAACATCGAAATTGACGCGCTGCTCTTTATCGAGCGTGGTCATTCCCGCGGCTTGCACAGCGGTGATGTGCACGAAGCTGTCGTTCGAGCCATCGTCGGGCTGGATAAAGCCATAGCCCTTTTCGGTGTTAAAGAATTTCACGGTGCCAGTTTTGGCCATTAAACGTTCCTCTCAAAGAACTTTGAATGCCCGTAGCGAGTGCCCGGGCTAACTGTCATTGCCGGTAAAGCGATTGCGAACCGGCGGCGTCAAATCGTTCAGGGAAAGGAAGTCGTCGTCTGGGTCTCGCCGACGATCGAAAAGGATCGCATGGCGGTATTCAAAAGTCGAAGTCCGTCGCAAATTCCGACGTCGGCGAGAAGGTGTTAGCAGAGTTGGGCCAATTCTCCTAATTTTTACCGGCTTGGCAGCGATACGACTAGCGAAACCTGCTGGCCTTTGCTGTGTAGAGCGGGCTACCTACCCGCACTATGACCGATCCCAGATCCATGAAATCCGCAATCCGCATCGCACTCATTGGGCTCTGTGCCGCCGCTTTGTCAGCCTGCGTCGGCTCGCCCGGGCCGGTTGGCAACACCACTGTGCCCGAGCCTGCGAAGCCCGTCTCGCTCGCGGCCTATCTGGGCACGTGGTACGAATATGGCCGTTACGAAGCCCCGTTTCAGAAAGGGTGCGAGGGCGTCACAGCCCGCTATTCGCTGCGCGATACATCGGGTGATGCGCGCATCCGGGTCGTCAATTCCTGTTTCAAAGGCGGCCTTGATGGCGAGTTCGACCAATCCACCGGCAGAGCCAAGGTCGTCGAGGGAAGCGACGGGGCCAAGTTGAAGGTCAGCTTCTTCGGTCCTTTCTACGGCGATTACTGGGTGCTTGATCGCGGCGAACCGGACGAAACCGGCGCCTATCCCTGGTCCATCGTGGGCGAGCCAAGCGGGCGCTATCTCTGGATGCTGACCCGCGATGCGCAGCCGGATGCAGCCTTGAAGGCCCAGCTCGAGGCAAGGGTGCGCGAGCTGGGTTACGACTGGAGCCTTGTGCGCCTGACCAATCAACCGCCCCAGCAGCCACCCACGCGGGTGCAAACCAATTGACCATCGCTCCGGTCACCATCCTGATCGACGCCGATGCCTGTCCGGTGAAGGACGAGGTGTACCGCGTGGCCGACCGCTTCAAGGCGCAGGTCCGCGTGGTCAGCAATGCGCCGTTCCGCGTGCCGGTGAGCGAGCGGGTGAAGCGCGTTGTGGTTGGAGGAGGTGAAGGTTCGCACAGCGAACCGCAAGGGCGACCGCCCGCCGGCCGGTTAGGCCGAAAGCCAAGCTGGGCGGATGCCCAGCGCCCGGCGCCTGAGGGGCCCAAATATGACGCGGCGGACGATTGGATCGCGGAGCACGCCGATGCGCGCGGCGTGGTCATCACCGGCGATATCCTGCTCGCCGAGCGCTGTTTGAAAGCGGGCGCGCGGGTGCTCAAGCACAATGGCGAGGAGTTCACCGCCGCCAGCATCGGCAGCGCCATCGCCACCCGCGCGATTCTTGAAGACCTTCGCGCCGGAGTGGACGGCATCGGGGGCGGCCCGCCACCATTCAGCAAGGCGGACCGTTCGCGGTTTTTGCAAGCGCTGGATCGCGTGATGGTGGCGATGCAGCGACTGTAAGGAACCTCGGGCTTCCAAGCACTTAGCCGAGACATGGACCACATGTTACACGGTCCTAGGGAGAAAAGGCTGACGCCTTCTTGATTGGCATAAATTGCGGTGTTTGGACGAGGTCTGCGGGTGGGAACCATCCGCGAATTTAGGCCAGATTTTGGGGGAGTAGGAAAGGTTCAGGCCAATCGTTGCCGGAACCAATCGGCGAGTTCTTCCTCCGAAAGCTCGCCCGCCGCCAGAGCCAACACAATGTTGATAGCCTCTCTCGGTGTAAACGAGATACTCCGCCCGTTCAGCTTGAGGAATAGCCGCGCAAACACCCACGCCGTGCGCTTGTTGCCGTCGGCAAAGGGGTGATTGCGCGCGATGCCATAGGCGTAGGCTGCCGCCAGCGCCGCAAGATCGTCTTCGCCATAGGTCCACTGATTGAGTGGCCGCGCGAGTGCGCTTTCCAACATACCTTGGTCACGCACGCCGCTAGGCCCGCCATGCTCGGACAGCTGACGATCATGGATCGCAAGCGCTAGATCAAGGGAGAGCCAATTTGGCTCAACGCGTTCAGGCATGACTACTTGGCAAGCTCACGCAGGATATCGCGATCCTCGCGCATAATCTCTTCGGCTGCGTCCATCTTGGCGGTGAAGTCAGGATCGGTCGCGGTGATGCGAACTCCGTCCGGCGCCTCGGAGAGATACAACTGATCCCCCGGCCCGACCCGAAGGCGCGCAAGCACCTCCTTGGGCAGGATTACCCCGGCGGAATTGCCGATCTTGGTGACTTTGAGCGGTGCGTTCATACGGGTGTTATAACGCAGTGCACTAAGAGGCGCAATCTCTAGAAATCTTCGGCCAGATCGCGAAAAGGCGAGTCATTTGAGTTACTTAGCGAACGTTGACTAACATACTGATTCTGTTATCTTTTACCTATGGACACAACATACAATCTCAATGGTGGCTTTAAGCCGACTACAAAGCGCTTCGCCGACCTAAACGGGCCTGATTTCTTTCCTACACCTTCTTGGGCGACTGAGGCACTAGTCGATAACGAGACCTTCGACGGCGATATGTGGGAGTGCGCCTGCGGCAACGGTGCCATGTCTGAAGTGCTCGAACGACATACCCCGAACATCTACAGTAGTGACCTCTATGACCGCGGATATGGCGAGGCTGGCATCGACTTCTTGGAAGTCGATAAGCGGTTCGACAACATAGTCACTAATCCGCCCTACAATGCAGCAGAGGGATTTGTTCGCTCGGGCTTGGAATTGGCAAATCGGAAATTTGCTCTATTGCTCCGCCTCGCATTTCTCGAAGGCGCCAATAGGCAACGAACCGTGTTTAGCACGAACCCGCCATCGCGCGTTTGGGTCTTCAGTGAGCGGATAACTTTCTATCCTGCTGGCGCGGAAGTCAAAGGCTCAGGAACAACTGCATACGCTTGGTTTGTCTGGGATAAGGATGCACCGAGCCGAACTGAACTTAATTGGTTCAAACCCGGATACAAATCCACAGGCAGAGCAGCCAAACAGAAGAAACTACTTTAGGTAGTTCTTGCCTGCCTGAGTTGCCCGGTATCCGACACGGGGAACGTGTTCCAAAAGACCCAAGTAAATAAAGTTGTCATCGGCTTCATGATGGGACTGAATGTTGCGGATCTGTTGGTGCCACACTGGCTCCCCCTCCCGCGTGTCCGACTGCTTTAGGTCATCATCAGACAAAGAGATGTGGTTTGGAACCTCTGCACGAGCATCGTCCAACGTGCAAACGTCGTGAGGTTTGGTCACTGCGATCTTCAAGACAGCAAGAGCAACGTCATTTTCAGTTACACGCGACATAGCAGTCTCCCGATAGCCGCGATCATGTGGGAGTTGAATTTCGGATTTCAACTATAGTTAAGAGGCCTATTCAGCCTTCACATACAAATCCCCGCCATCGTGATACTTCTCCGCCATCTCTTCCATGCCCGCTTCCGCGTCCTCGACGCTGCCCTTTGCTGCAATAAATGCATCCGGCGCGCTGTTCTGCTTTGCCGCAACCCCTCACACCTCTCCCCACCCGCTCGCCCTCAGCTTGTCGAGGGGCTGTTCTTACTTCTGCATCGCCGGGAGAAGTGAAGTGCGATCCTTCGACAAGCTCAGGATGAGCGGGTTTGGGGATGGCTGAGGAAAAGCGGATCTGGGGTGGAATAGTTAGAACCTGCTCCGCTCCGCTCCGTTCCCCCTCCCCCCCTGCCCCAAGCGCCGCAGCCATATCCCCAACGACTGCGTGTGGCACGACACCCCTCTTTTCGTGCTGTCATAGCCTAACAAGAGCGCCCTCAGCCGGGCGCCGCCCTTGTGGTCCAATGCAATTGCGATACACTTTTTGCACCACAACAAGCGCGGCTCTTCAATTCGCGGCAGTCGAGATATGGGAACAAGAGGCGCGATAGGGGCTGGACCAACCAGCGGGGAGAGAATTGGTGCCACATACATTTTCAGCGGTCATTCCATCAGACGAAGCCCATCGCGATGCGCAGGGGCGAACACTTGTCGCGTTCGATCCCGATATAGTGGGCACCAACCCCATGGTCTTTGTTCAACCCTATTGGCACGGTTCCAGCAATCCAGTCGGCGCGGTCCCGGTGGTCAACGAGATCATAAACGCCAACGGCACTCATCAGGTCGTGATCGATGATCGCAACGCGGGGCCGGACTATTTCCTGAATATCCTGATGGTCAAACGTTACTCGGCCGATATTCATGGCCTGAGAATGACGACTAGCATGACGCCCAAATCACTGGCCGGCGGGCTCAATGTGCCGGGGCTTTTGATCGATTCCAAAGCCCCTCCGCAGGTGAATATTCTGGCTGGATACGGGCGCGCAATCCCCGATGCGCGATATGCTTCGGAAGCAGTCAAAGCGATCCAGCCGGGCCTCTACTCCGCTGACATCCTGACGGTCAGCGGCAATGGAGATCGCAACCGCGGCTATCAGGTTCAGAACCTCTCGGCCCTGGCCGGGTCGATCCCTCATGCTGCGCAGGCTGGTTTCGCCGATAAGACATCGCCGGGTACATGGACATTCACATTCGAAGAGCTCTGGGACCACCCGCCCATCGTGTTCGTCACTCCGATGGCGCCGGACGCGCAGGCCGGTGTAAACTCGATCGAGACAGTTACCAAAGTCGACGGGCGGATGTTCGAATGCACCAGCGCGACCCATGGCCCGAACGTGAAGATACAATGGCTCGCGGTCACTTCGAACCCGAACTATCACCGGCACCATGTCAATTCAGGGATCGACCGTTTCCTTGCAGACTTCCCGCAGTTTTCAAGCCACGTCCAGCAACATCGTGCGGCTCTGGAAGCGGAGATCATTGAAGGCACCCCGGCTCCCGGTGGAGCCACTCGCCTGCGCGGGGTGGAGGGCATGGATGACCCCTATCTCACCGCTTACACCGGCAGCAAAATTGCTCTCGATGTCGCCAGCCTGTTTCTCGACGGGCTTGGCTTTGTTCTGTCCTGCATTGGGGCACGCTCGGCCTATGTCGCGGCAAAACAGGCAAAGGCAGCCGAAGCGATTGCCAATATCCTGGACGGAAACGCCGATGAGCTGAGCTCGCTTACCAAGACAGTCGAACAATTAAGCGCCGAAATGGATGCGGCGAAATCCGCCGCGGCCAAAGCGAAAGCGGTGGCCAAGCTGATGATCGGCTTGCTGACACTCCCGACCGCCGGTGGGCTGATCAAGGTGGTTCTGACCAAAATCTACGCCGCCATGACGAGCTGGCAGTTCATCGTTGTTTGTGTGAGACTTGGCACCCAAGTCGCGGCAATGATTGCTGGTGCGGTGGCCTCCGCCGGAACGGCGGTTGCGCTGGAAGTGATCGCCTGGATCGGGCGGATCGTCGCACTGATCATGGGCGCTACGCAGCTCGTGATCGATGTCTATAATCTCGTGAAAGACATCGTCGTTTATGTGAAGGAACATCCCGGGTAGCTTTGCCGCCAATTGAGCGCCATCGCAGCCATGGCGTTGGGAAGTGACAGATGTGGCAAAGTGTCGCTTTGGCATTTGGGCCTGAACACTGCGGAAATGCTCGGCAATTCGTGCGAGGTTTAAGGGCGATGTGTTCCGGCCCTGGCCACTCAATCGTCCGGCCAAACTCCACGCAATTTCCCTTAGCCCGAGCCGCAAATCACCGCTTGGCATCGCGTTGAGTGATAAGCTATCAAAGCCTCCTAATCGCAAAGGAAATACTTGGTTATCATGGCTCAATCAGCATTTGTGCAACACGGATTTGAAGCGTGCGGACAGGTTGTCGATCCTGCTTTGTGCAAGCAATTGCTGACCGAGGTGGAAGCGACGCGAGATTTCAACGCCTTGTTTCTGAGCGAGGACGAGTTCCGGTCCGGCCCGAAGAGGCGCGGCACCAATCCGCGGCCCGGTCGAAATCTGCTCGGCAAGATGGAATGCGATTTCATTTTTTCCAACGAGTTCTTCGGCGAACGCATGCGTGCCGTTCTCGGGCCGGCCTGGCGGGTTCTCGACCATAAGTTTGTGGTCGGCGTGCCGGACAGCTGGCTTCCGGATTGGGTGCAGGCAGACACCTATGGTCTGGGGGTTGCCAATCTGGGCTCCTACATCCGCCCGGAATACCGCGACATGACCTATTTCCACGGGATCGATTTCCATCAGGACATCATCGATTTCAAAACCCGGTCATGCGATTTCGTGACCGTTTATCTCTATCTTGATGACACGTCAGCCGACGCCTCCCCGCTTCATGTGGTGCCCGATAGCCATGATCAGGGCGTTTCCATGTTCCCGCACACGATCGAAACGACGGGAATGAACGCAACCTATGAAGGCGATACCGGCAAAAGAGGCGATTACAGGATCGAGTTGCTGACCGGCCCGGCGGGCTCGCTCTATTTCTGGCATCCGGCGATTCTGCACGGAACGATGCCGCATCGCGAATCCACACCGCGCATTTCGGTCCGGATCCTCGCCGAAAAGAACGATCAAAGGGTCCTGGATTGCGAGATTGACAGGTTGAACGCCTCGATTGATGGGCCGCTTGCGCTTATCGAGACGCGCGGGGATATGGACGATGCCGGTCGCGCATTGGTGCGCGGGAACACGATCAACGCTCTGTGAGTTTCAATCGTGTATGAGGCCTGATACCCGAATGAAGTGGCGCAAGATTCAGCAGGCGTAGTTCAAGAGGTGGACTTGCCAAGCCCGCATTCCGCCTGCACCCAAGGTACGGTACAATCAGGCCGAAATTTGCAATTGCAAACGATTTGCAACAGTGCTTTAGGCCGAGGATGATCCCAGCAGACCCCTACAAACGCGACCTAGCGAAGACCTTCAGCTTTTTGGCGCTCCATTTTGTTGTCGGATTCACCGTCGCTTACGCCTTTACAGGCGAAATCGCGCTGGCGGGCGGCATCGCGCTGGTTGAACCTCTCGCCAATGCCTTTGTCTTTTTCTTCCATGAACGCGCGTGGCGGCGCGATTTCAGCTGGCTCGACCTGCTCGTTCACCGCTGCGCGCCGGAGAGCGAGTTCGGTCCTCGAGTGGATGCAAGCGACGAACCGGGGAAGAGCTTTTTCGACAGCGCGCTGCCCTATCGCCGTGATCTGGGCAAAACCTTCAGCTTTCTGGGCCTGCACTTTATCGTCGGCTTCACGGTCGCTTACATCTTCACCGGCGAGTTGGCGATTGCCGGAGCGATCGCCATGGTTGAGCCGCTGGCTAACGCGGTGGTGTTCTTCTTCCATGAGCGCGCTTGGCGCGGTCAGTTCTCCTTCGGCGATTTCCTGCAACACCGCGCGTCGCCC
>JBCCOF010000111.1:0-8360 GCA_039025455.1 Pseudomonadota bacterium
CGCTTCAAATGCGGATCGGTCACATCCATGCCCGTCTCAGCGGCGTGCTTCTCGCTGATCTCGCGGCCCCATCCTCCCCACACCGTGCGCGCAAGGCTGCTGGTGACATCCTCGGACAGCCCCATCGCCTTGCCCACTTCGCGGATCGCCATGCGGGGGCGGTAGTGGATCACCGTCGCGGTCAAGCCAGCGCGGTGTCGACCATATTTGGCGTAGATATGCTGGATCACCTCCTCGCGCCGCTCATGCTCGAAATCGACATCGATATCGGGCGGTTCCTTGCGCTCTTCGGAGATGAAGCGATCAAACAGCAGCTGATGCTTGGCCGGATCGACGCTGGTGATCTCGAGGCAGAAACAAACGGCGGAGTTGGCCGCCGAGCCGCGCCCCTGACACAGAATCGGCGGATCAACGCTGCGGGCGAAATCGACGATGTCTTTGATGGTGAGGAAATAGCGCGCCAGATCGAGTTTCGCGATCAGCGCCAGCTCGCGTCCGATCGTCTCGCGTACATTGTCCGGCACCCCTTCGGGATAGCGCCGCCCCGCCCCGCGCCATGTTTCCGCCGTCAGATATTCCTGCGGCGACATACCATCGGGGTAAATCTCTTCCGGGTATTCGTAGCGCAGTTCATCGAGACTGAAGTCGCACGCATCGGCCACTGCGCGCGCGGCTGTGATCGCGTCAGGCCAGCGCGCAAACAGGCGCTGCATCTCCTGCGGCGATTTGAGGTGCCGCTCGGAATTGGCGTGCAGCCAGTGCCCGGCTTCGGCAACAGTGGTCTTGTGCGCAATCGCGGTCATCACGTCCTGAAGCGGGCGGCGTTCGGGCGCGTGGTAATGCACATCATTGGTGGCGAGCAGGCCAAGGCCATTGGCCCGTGCCAGCGCATCAAGCCGGTCGATCCGCGCAATATCGTCGCCGCGATAGAGGTAGCTTGCGGCGAGGTGCTTGAGGGTTGGGAGTTGCCGGGTGAGATGCGGCAGGATTTCAGGGAATGGTGCATAAATCTCGTCATTCGCACGCGGGGATGAAGGGTTGCCCGGAAACGGCACCACATTGCTGGGCACACTCACTTTGAACCACGCGTCCAAGTCCTCCGGCGGGATCAGGATCAGCTGCACACCCTCACACCGCTCCGCCAGCATCGCGAGACTGATCTCGCACACGCCTTTCTCCTGCCAGCCCCCTTCAAGCGTCTGCATCCGCCCCTGGCTGATAAGCTGACACAGGCGGCCATAGGCGGCGCGGTTTTTCGGATAGGCGAGGAAGGCGAGGCCCTCGGCGGTTTCAATCCGGGTGCCGATCACCGGGCGCAGCTTGAGCGTCTTCGCCTCGCTGTGCACCCGCACCACGCCGGCAAAGCTGTTGGCATCGGCAATCCCGATCGCATCATAGCCCAGCGCGCGCGCTGTCATAACCAGATCGACCGCATCGGACGCGCCGCGCAGAAAGCTGAAACAACTGACGAGGCCCAATTCCACAAAGTCCGCACGCGGCGGCGCCTCGATCAGATCTGGATCGATCTCCAGCGTGCGTTTGTCAGGGGTGAGCGGTGCGTCGGGCATATCACGCGCCCAACTCGCCAAGCCTCGCCTGCACCGCTGCCAGATCGCGCCCAAACAACGCCGCCTGCGCCTCGCGCGCCGCCCCATCAACACGCAACAGGTGAGACGGGTGCGCCGTCACCCACAGCTCCGACCCGTCCTCCAGCATCATTGGCTTGCCCCGCTCCCGTGCGATGCCGACCGTCTTGCCAAGCAGCCCGCGCGCCGCCGATGCGCCCAGCGCAAGCACCACACGCGGACGCACCACAGCGCGCTCGGCTTCAAGCCACCAGCGGCAGGTGTCGATCTCTTTCGCAGTGGGTGTTTGATGGATACGGCGCTTGCCCCGGGGCACGAATTTGAAGTGTTTGACGGCGTTGGTGAGATAGGCCGCGCTGCGGTCAATCCCGGCGCGCTCCAGATATTCATCGAGCAACTGCCCCGCCGGCCCCACAAAGGGGCGACCCGCAAGGTCCTCATTATCGCCCGGCTGCTCGCCGACGATCATCAGCCCTGAAAACCCTCGAGAAGCGGGCGCGCCCTCGCCCATCACTGCTTTCGTTCCGCAGCCCGCAATAGGACAATCGCAGCACGCGCTGACCCCTGCACCAATCGCCGACAGGGTTGTGGGTCGCTCACGCTCCTCTCGCGCGCCCGCTGCCACCATGCCCGCCTCGCGCGCCTGCGCCCCCGCGATCAGATCGGGGATCAGCTCCGCCTCGGGCATGTTCTTCCAGTATTTCTTGGGCATTTCGGACAGCATCGCGCCGACTTTCAACCGCGCAGGATTGAAGATCGAGGAATAATACGACTTCCACAGCTCCTCGACCGGATCGCCCTGCGGTGCGTCGGAGCGCTGTGCGGGCGGGCCCTCGCGCATGGTTTCGCCGTCCCAGTGAATACAGCCACGCGGGGTGAGGATCGACCAGTTCATATTGGCGAAACGCCGTATAAAGAACCCGGCATTGGCGCGAACAATATGATGGTCAGGCTCAAACCAGGCGACGTAGTGCTCGCCGCCTTCACCACCCCCTTCGCTGGCCTCAACCAGACGAAAGCGGACAAAGGCGTGCATCTTGTGACTGTCACGGCGAACCGATTTGTCGAGCTCCTCTATCCGGCGCACATCCGGATCGGCTTTGTCCTCCATCACCCGCGGGGCTCGCTGGAGCCGCCAGAGCATTCGATAGAGCAGCCCAAAGCGCTGCGGATCGGAATGCAGCGCCGCATTGCGCGCAAGGCTCACAAAACGCTTGCTCGCGCGCACCACCGGCGCATCGTGTGGCGGTGAAGGCAGTCGCCGCTCGCTGCCCGATGGCCCCTGCGCCACCTGGTGCACCGCCTGTTCTTGGGCAAACAGATCACCCGTCCCGCCCGGCTCGATCCAGCTCACCCGATCAGGCGGTACATCGCACTGGATCAACCCACGCGCGCGTTCACGCCAGAAGGCAAAATCATCGGGCGCTGGCAGATGGACAACATAATGCGCGCCCAAGAAGACATTCTGCATCATTGGCCGTCGTGTAGCCATCAAAACAGCTCCAGCTGTTCCTGCTTGGGCGCCAGCAGGCTGCGCAAATCCGCGCGGTCAGTCAGCGTCGTCGGCCGCCAATCGAGCGCCACCAGAAAGGGGCGGACCTTGGCGATCGACTGCGTGAGGGTCGCGACATCATCAAGCCGCAGGGTCCGGTGCCGGCGCGCACGCAAGATCCGCTGCACTGCGACTGTCCCCAAGCCCGGCACGCGCAGCAATTGCTCCTTCGAAGCGCGATTTACATCGACCGGAAATTGCCCGCGGAATTTGAGTGCCCATGCGAGCTTGGGATCGATATCGAGCGGCAGATTGCCATCCGCCTCAGTCGCTTGCGCCACTTCGCCGGGCGCATAGCCATAGAACCGCATCAGCCAGTCCGACTGGTACAGCCGGTGTTCGCGCATCAAGGGCGGGCGCTTCAAAGGCAGCACCGCAGAGGCATCGGGGATCGGCGAAAACGCGCTGTAATACACCCGCCGCAAGCCGAACGAGCCATAAAGGCGGCTCGCTTTGGTCACAATGTCGGCGTCGTTCGCGCTGTCCGCGCCAACGATCATCTGGGTCGATTGCCCCGCCGGAGCGAAGCGCGGCGCGTGTTTGAAGCGTTTGCGCTCATCCTTCGCCTGCGTGATCCGCGCGGTTGTCTTGCCCATCGCGCCTTCGATCTGTCGCTCGTCCTTGTCAGGGGCAAGCCGGGTCAGCCCCGCGCGCGTCGGCAGTTCGACATTGATCGAAACCCTGTCCGCATAAAGCCCCGCCTGATGGATCAGCTCCGGCTCAGCCTCGGGGATGGTCTTGAGATGGATATAGCCGCGAAAGTCATGTTCCTCGCGCAGGATCCGTGCGCATTCGACCAATTGCTCCATCGTGTGATTGGAGCTTTTGATAATGCCCGAGGAGAGGAACAGCCCCTCGATATAATTGCGCTTGTAGAAATTGAGCGTGAGGTCGGCGACTTCCTGCGGCGTAAAGCGCGCGCGCCTCACATTCGAGCTCTTGCGGTTGATACAATAATGACAGTCGAAAATGCAGTGATTGGTCAGCAATATCTTGAGCAGCGAGATGCACCGGCCATCGGGGGCATAGGCATGGCAAATCCCCATCCCCTCTGTCGAGCCGACACCTTTACCGCCAAGCGAG
Source organism: Pseudomonadota bacterium (assembly GCA_039025455.1). Classification (GTDB taxonomy): domain Bacteria; phylum Pseudomonadota; class Alphaproteobacteria; order Sphingomonadales; family Sphingomonadaceae; genus Erythrobacter. The sequence goes on from JBCCOF010000111.1 coordinate 4,222, forward strand.
TTCTTCTTCGCCGTCCCTGACGACGCGCAGGAGGCATCATATTTCGCCGCATCGGCGAGGATTTCGAGCTTTTGGCGGAGTGTTTGCTGTTTCATAGGAACCTTTTGTTCCTTATCTGTTCCACCTCCTAATTCGTCAAATGCAAAAAATGCATTTTGTTTGGAACCAACCGTCCGATGAAATATTATTACAAGTACGGACCGGGCCCCTCTGGCGAGCAAACCTGCTCGTGATGTCGGACGTAGTGCGCAATGATGCGCGCGTGTTTGGGGGCAGATGCTCCCTCACAAATGGGAGTACATATGAATAAGTTGATCCTAGTGCCTGCCCTCGGCGCAAGCACCCTCGTCCTCGCCGCGTGCGGTGGAGATTCCGCGGCCGCACCTAACGCGGCCAACAGCGATCCGATAACCGCCGAAGAAGTCGAAGCCGCTCAAGCTGCTTGGGGCGAAGGCATCGTCACCATCGGCAAGGCCTTCACCGACGAAGGCGATTATCGCAAAGCTGCGACTGATCACATCAACCAATTCTACGCCTATGAAGACAGCGACACCGTCCTGTTCAAGCCGACGCTCGCTGCCGAAAATCAGTTCCGTGGCACCTTTGAAGGCGCTCTGAGCTACTTCGTCGGCACCGAAGGCACCGAAGATGGCGGTTTCGCCCTCGCCCCGTACACCGATGTGCGCTGGGATAACGAAGGCACTGTCATTGATGAAGACGGCGACAAGGCCGTTGCCATGGGCAATTACTACTTCACCGGCACCGACGGAAAAGAAACCAAGGTCGAATACACCTTTGGCTATATGAAGGATGACGAAGGCAATCTGAAGATTACCGTCCATCATTCATCGCTGCCGTTCGATCCAAGCTGATCCCTGATCAGCGCACTGGATATTGCAAGCGGGGTCGGCGCCAAGGCGTCGGCCCCGTTTTTGTTTGCGCGTTTTTATGGCGTCGGACGCCTGTGTTCGCTCAAAAGGCGGGGCGTTTGGCTGGTCTGAAAGTAGATTTGGCGATCTTGCTGCCGTTCATTTCGCACAGATGATCAATCACTGCGGGGTGCATTTCCCCTTCGAACGACACGCCGGCGAATTCGCCTTGGACCCAGGCAATTATGCCAAGCGGAGCGTTGACATTGCTAACCTTCATCACAACCCGATCACCGACCGACGCAAACCCTGCGCGGGCTTTTATCTTGCAGCCGCCTTCGGAGATATCGATCAGGTCGACAAACACCACACGCGATTGCACCCTGCTTTTGACCAGCAGACTGAGCGGACGGCGAATGCTCGACCGAGGGATCGTGTGCATGTTCATCCCTGATGGTTTAACGATAAGGCGTAAACAAATGCTGACCTGAAGGCTCCGACTACAAGTTCCACTGAGCCAGAAAAATCGCCGCATCAGGCGTATAGCCCCTGCAAATACCACTCCGGCATTCCGCCGCGACCGTCACCGATAATGCCGCTGCGATAGATCCAGAACCGCTGTCCATCCGCATCCTCGATCCGGTAATAATCGCGCAGCCGCGTGTGCGATCTGGCGCGCCACCATTCGGGCGCGATCCGTTCCGGTCCCTCGACCCGAGCCACTTCGCACACGCTCCCGCGCCATCGGAAGCGTTGCGGCAGGCCATCGGGCGAGGCGTAGAGCACTGCAATCCTCTCCGGCCTATCGAGCATTTTCAACGGTCTGCTGATGGGGCGGCAGGTGTCTTGCGCGCCTTGCCCGAGTGCAAGCGGCGCTTGCCAGCGTTGCGCGCGTTCGGGCAGGTGGCTGGCGACCGTGACAGGGCGGCGCACCGCCTGCGCGCCCAGTCTGACGCTCAACCGGTCGATACAGGCGCTGAGCGAAGTGCCGTGCTGCTCGGCCGCCGCTTCGATATCATCCTGTGAGACGGCCAGGGGCTCGGCCCAGCTGGCACGCAACCGCACGGTTTCGATCCCGAAACCCGCATCGACATCATCGAGCTTGGCCGCGAACAGCCGGGTGATATGCACCGCCTCACGCGTAGCCGAGGCCAGTTCGAGCGATCGCACGATCACTTCGCCATCAACCCGCCATAGGCCCACTTCGAGCCGCCGCGCCCCTGCCCCGCGCGCTTCAAGCTCGCGCACCATGTCCTGCGCAAGGTCGCCCAGCACCTGATCCAGCAGGTCGCGATGGCGGATCGGCTCCATCAGGCGCCGCTGCACCAGCGGCATGTGTTGCGGAATGACCGGCAACAACGGCTCGGGCACTTTGCCAAGCAATTGATCGAGCCGCACCAGCGGATTGGCCGAAGGCGATTTGCGATTGCGGAACCGGCGGTGAAGCGCATCGCGCGCGGCCGCCTCGGAAGCGGTCGTCGCCCCTCTGGTGATATCGGCAAGGTCGCCAAGCCGTTTTAGCCCGAGACGCCGCAAAACGGTGAGCACATCAGCATCAAGCCGCAGGGCCGCGACCGGCAGATCAGCAAGGTGGCGCATCATCGCATCCTCCCCCTGCTCGGGCGGAATAATCGCCCCCGCTCGCCCGTGATGCGCACCATAGTGAGCGAGCGCCCACGCGGCCCCCGCTGTCGGTGCCAGACCTGCCCTCACCGCAAGCTTGCGCTTCGCAAACGCCGCCTCGACATCGGCCAGCATCCGCGCCTCTCCGCCAAACAAATGCGCCACTCCAGTCACATCGACCAACACTCCGTCAGGAGGATCGAGCGCGCTCCACGGGCCCCAGCGTTGCGCCCAGATGCTCAGCTTTTCGAGGTAATCGAGGTCACCCGCCGGGTCCGATGGCGCGACCACGATCTGCGGACAGAGCGTGCGCGCATCGGCCAGCATCGTCCCCACCTGCGCACCAGCGGCACGCCCCGCTTCGTTGACGGCATCAATACGCGGCCCGTGCGCGGTCTCGGTGATCAGCGCGGTCGGCTGCGCATCGGCGCCCTCGCCAGCCTCACATCCTTGCGCATGCCGCCAGCGATCGACCGACAGTCGCGCGAGCCAAATGGCCAGAATACGGCGCGGCTGTGTACTGTTCATTCGCAGGCTGCTGATTGGCGATGCGGGGGGCTTTTGCGCGTGTTTGCGATGGGCGGCGGGCAGTGAGCCGCCCGGCTTGATCTGACTGGGTTTCATGGCTCAATATCCAGTGTCCGGGGGCATGGCTGCGCGCACGGAACAGCTCGGCCTTCCACGCAGGCGTTCCGGGTGCATCGGCGTTCCAACGGGGCGTGGCAGAGGGCGCAGGCTCCGCGCGCCAACGCATCCGCGCCGAGGACAGGTCCGGCTCTGCATCCAAGCGCACCAGCCACAAGGCCACGCCATGCTTTTCCGCCGCAAGGCTCAACCGGCGCGAAGCGGTGAAATCGAGCGCGCGCGGATTGCCGGTAATCTCTCCGATCACACAGGCCAGATCGCGGCAGCGCAGCCCCTCCTCCAGAGCGAAGAGCGCATCCTCAGGCGTTGCCGCCTCGACATGGATCAGCCGCTCGCGCAGCTCTGGCGGCAGCCCTTGCGCATAGGGGCGACCGCCGCGCTGGATCGCGCGCTTGTCCTGCACCCACAGCACCTGACGGCGGTCTTCGGCATCGGCGAGCGGGTCGGCCTCCTTCTCGCCCGCCACTCGAAGCGCATCGCGCGCCAGAGCCAACGCCACCCCCGCTCCGCTGGCATCGCTGATGGTCGCAAAAATCTCACTATGCCATGGTTGATCGGTGAGGCCGGGGCGCCAACGCGCCTCGCGCGCCTTGGAAAGCGCGGCAATGTCTTTGGCTGAAAGACATGCAAGGGCATCGCCCTCTTTAAAGGGCGACGGAACAGGGCGGTTTTGCAGCGCTTTCGCGCCGGAAGGCAAGACAGATTTCGGCATAGGAACAACTCGTAAGAGACTCGCGTGAGTCTCATTTGTTCCTACTATGTTCCATAATCGGAAAGCGATTGCAATGCCCCTGATGGGCGCAATCGCTCTCCCCGGATATCAGCCGAGAATTTGCGGGAAGAGGCCCGTCACAAGGATCGTGCCTACCGCCAGCGGGCAAACCCACGCGATCAGGAAACGCCAGATCGCGAGCCAGAACCCGCTCAGCCCCGTCATTTCCTCAACCAACCGGCGATCAGCGCGCCAGCCGACGAAAATCGCAGTGAAGAACGCGCCCAAAG